>DBBA01000206.1:564-6653 GCA_002291955.1 Rhodobacteraceae bacterium UBA996
GGCGCCGCCGCGCCCCCCCCCCGCCCCCCCCCCCCCCCCCCCCCCCCCCCCCTTCCCTCCAGACCCGCCTTCCCTGTAACCCCATCCTGCTGCCCCCCCAGCCGTTCCAGCCCTCGGGGTCCTCCCGTCACGGCACCTTGGAGCGGGCGTTCGGGTGGCCCCGACCTTCGGGCGGGTTGCAACCAGGATCGCGGCGGCTTGCGGACTGACGGTGTGCGTGCACGGCGGGCGATCCTGTCGCTTGCCGTGCCGCCGGTGGCCGCGACGCTAGGCTGCGGCAGTCCGCTGGCGCCCGACGATGCCAAGCATGGCCAGCAGAAGCTGCGCCGCGGCCAGTGCGCCCTGCCCGTCGATGTCGCGCGCCGCCATGAACTCGGCCACCGCGATCCCGGCGATGGGGCCCCGGGCGGCGGCGCCCGCGATCAGGTCCACGATCTGGAAGTGGGTCAGGCCCCCGGCCGTGCGGCCGATGGCGGCGGGCATCACCGCGGGGTCCAGCGCATCGACGTCCAGGCAGATGACGACCGGCGCGCCCGCGGGCAAGGCCGCGAGCGCGGCGACGGGACCGTCGCGGTGCAGGGTGCGCGCGGTCACGAAGGTGACCCCGGCGGCCCGCGCATCGGCGACATCGGAGGGACGGGCCGACCCCACGCCGCGTGCGCCCACCTGCACGATGGTGCCCACATGCGCCATCTCGGAGGCGCGCCGCATCGTGGACGACAGGCCAAGACGCTCGCCCTGCACCTGATCGCGCCAGTCGATGTGGGCGTCGATCTGCAGGATCGACACCGGGCCGCCCGGCCCGGCAAAGGCGGTCAGGAACGGCGTGGGTGTTGAATCGTCGCCGCCGACCAGCACGGGCACGGCGCCCGCGGCCAGCGCGCGCGCAGTCGCCGCGGTAATGCGGGCGCGGTTGCCGGCGGCATCCAGCGGGTCCACCGGCACATCGCCCAGGTCGGCCAGGCGCACGCCCGGCGGGATCGCCGGTCCGCCCAGATCGAAGGTCTCGTGGTGCAGGACCGGCGCATAGGTCGCGCTGGCCGCGCGGATCGCTGCGGCGCCCCCGGCGCAGTAGAAACCGACCGCCGGATAGGGGGTGCAGCCATCGGCGCCGAACAGCGCGATGTCCGCGGTCAACGGGCTGTCAGCCGCCGTGGACGCCGCGCCGAAGAAGGTGCCCGCATCGGCGGACGCCCCATACATCGCCCCGAGTGTCGCCATGGGCCCGCCCCCCCTTCTTCTGCACTGTCCCGGGCGTCAGGGTTGCCCCCGGACCGCGGTGCGTCAAGCGCCCTGCGGTCCGATCACGGGAAGGATGGTCGCGACGCCGCCCGCCGGGAACCACAGGACCGCGCGCTGGCCGAAGTCGCGCGCAAGCGCGCGGCCGTCGTGGCGCGACAGGCCGGGCACAAGGACGTGGCGCTCGGGCGGCCAGTCGCCGGCATCGGCACGGCCCCAGCCGGGGTGGGCGACCAGACCCATCGCCCGGATGCGGGCCACCAGCAGCATCTGGGCGTTCACGTTGGTCACCGCCGCCGTGCGCCATCCGCGGCGGTTCCACCCGGTCAGGCACACCGCTTCGGTCAGGCCCGCGGCGGCAAGGCGCGCCGACAGCGCCGGGCATGGCGCGTCCACCCGCAGGGTCCAGTCGGGCCGTCCGTCCACGCCATAGGTGGTCGCGCGATAGGCCGCGATGAGGGCCGCCGACAGGGGGCGCGGATCGCAGGCAGGCCGGGGACCGTCCGGCCCAAATGCGAACGGCGCCCGAAGGCGCCGCCGGATCAGGCCCTTGTGGCCCGGATTACTGGTGTTCGGTGATGAACTTGACCGCATCGCCGAAGGTCTGGATCGTCTCGGCGGCGTCATCGGGGATCTCGATCCCGAACTCTTCCTCGAAGGCCATGACAAGCTCGACCGTGTCGAGGCTGTCGGCCCCGAGGTCGTCGATGAACGAGGCGCTTTCGGTCACCTTCTCGGCTTCGACGCCCAGGTGCTCCACCACGATTTTCTTCACGCGCTCGGCGATGTCGCTCATGTCCACTTCCTCGTTGCGGGACCCTGCCCGTTCCTGTCGTACCGGACCCCTGGTCCTGCCGGACACGTCGGGCCTCTGCGTCGCCGGGAGGTCCACCCCTGCCCCGTCGGTCGCGCGGCTATTACCATACCGAAACCGGAAGGCAACCGCTTTCCCCCGCCGCGTTAGAGCATGGCCATGCCACCGTTGACGTGCAGGGTGGCGCCGGTGACGTAGCCCGCCTCGGGCGAGGCGAGGTAGAGGACGGCGGCCGCGACCTCGGCCCCTTCGCCCATGCGGCCCATGGGCACCTGCGTCAGGATGCGGGACTTCTGGTCGTCGTTGAGCTTGTCGGTCATGGCGCTGGTGATGAAGCCCGGCGCCACGCAGTTCACGGTGATGCCGCGGCTTGCGACCTCGGCCGCGAGCGATTTGGACAGGCCGACAAGGCCCGCCTTGGCCGCGGCATAGTTCGCCTGGCCGGGGTTGCCGGTGGCGCCCACGACGGACGTGATCTGCACGATCCGGCCCCAGCGCGCCTTCATCATGCCGCGCAGGACGCCGCGCGACAGGCGGAAGGCGGCGGTCAGGTTGACGTCGATCACCGCCTGCCAGTCGGCATCGGACATGCGCATGGCAAGGCCGTCGCGGGTGATGCCGGCGTTGTTCACCAGGATGTCCACCGCGCCCATCGCCGCCGCCGCCTGACCGGGCAGCGCATCGACCGCGGCCGGATCGGACAGGTCGCAGGGCAGGACATGGGCGCGGTCGCCAAGCGCGGAGGCAAGGTCGGCCAGCGGCCCTTCGCGCGTGCCCGACAGGGCGACCGTGGCCCCTGCCCCGTGCAGCGCGCGCGCTACCGCGCCACCGATGCCCCCGGATGCGCCTGTCACCAGCGCCGCCCGTCCTGTCAGATCGAACATGTCCGCCCGTCCCCTGCCCTTGCGACCGCGCCTTCCTTAGCAGCGCGGACGCGAGGGGGCCACAGGGGGCGCGGATCAGCCGATGACCTGGCCCGCGTCGCCCACCGCGTCGTAGTGGCGGGTCAGCTGCGTCAGCGCGATGCGCAGGACGATCTTGCCCGACCGCGCCGACCAGCCCATGCGGCGTTCGGCGGTCTCGAGCCCTTCGAGGAAGCAGCAGCAGCGCAGCGCGACATCGCCAAGGCCCGGCCCGAGCACCGCCAGCGCAGCGGCCACGCGGTCGCGCGCGGCCGCCGGTCCCTCGCCGATGCGACTGTCCGCGCGGTAGGCGCCGCGCGATCCGGCGGTCAGGAAGCGGTCCCAGTTCTGCGCCACCTGCGGGCCCATCTGCGCCAGTTCGAAATCCTCGCGCAGGCGTTCGCCCGCGGCCACCTGCGGCGGTGTCAGGAACGGGCGCCCGTCGCGTTCCAGCCGACGCGCCAGCACCTGCACCGGGCTTTCGACCGCGTTGTAGCGCAGGGGGCGCCGTTCGCCGTCCTCGTCGGTAACCTCGCGTTCAGCCCAGACGCGGTGCTGCGCGGCAAAGGGCGCCTCGGCGTCCTCGTCCACCAGGCTCATCCGCTTGAGCGCGGCGCGGCCTGCGGCGGTGATCCCGTAGCGCAGGACACGGCCCGGCGCGCGGCAGGCGATCCAGTCCTTGAGCGCCATCGCCTGCGCCACGGCACGGTCCAGCACCGCGAGGCGCGCGGTCGAGCCGTCGGGCATGTCGCGCACGACGACCGCCTTCTCCATGTCCGGTGCCACGGCGAGGCAGGCGCCCGGTTCGACCAGGCGGCGCAGGATGCGGCGCCCCTCGCGCAGGAGCGTCGCATCGTCCAGAAGCGGGACCACGCCTGCGGCACCGGTCGCGGCCAGCACCCGGGCCGCATCCTCGGCCATGGTCTGCAGGGCGCCCTCGACCAGCGGGTCGTCACGGCGGCCTTCGAGCCTTCGCACCTGGCGCATGATGGTCGAGGCATGGGTGCCCGACTCGCGCGCCAGTTCGCGCAGCGACAGCCCGAACTCGGTGTGTTCCAGATAGTGCACCGCCGCCTGCGGCACCCAGGACGGGTGGCCCCCGCGCGGCTGACGCCCGCCTGACTTCTCGATCATTCTGTCCCCCTTCGACCGGCAGGAACGCGGGTCCCGCGCACTGTTTGCGTTCGCTGCGACTAACAACCTAAAGTTGTAATCGTTAGCGAAAGGTTAACGACTTCGCGTTCTGCAACATTCACATCCCCATCTAAACGTCTGAGATAACGTGCGCGCGCTGAAATCGCAGTTTGCGCAACACAATCCACGGTTGAGTATTTTGCAAATGCCAAACCGGGAGACCAGCCATGTCAGACCACGCCGCACGCCTGTCCGATGCCCTGTCCGCGCTTCGCCGCCCGATGCTTCTGGTACGGGCCGCGCGCTTCGGGCTGACCGATTATCGCCGTGACCGCGACCTGCGCCGTCTCTTGCCCGCGGCCGCGCTGCCCTCGCCCGAACGGGCGGTGGACCAGCTGCTTGTGGCCGAACAGGACGCCGAGGCGCGGCGCCGCGAGGGGGCTGCGACCTATAGCGTCGCCACCCATGTGGAGCTTCTGGTGGCGCTGATTGCCGAGGCGCGGCTGATGGCCCGCGCGGCCAGCGCCGCGGCGGGTGCGGCGGCCGCCTGACCGGACCGGTCCGCCGACGGCGTCAGCCGAACGCGTCGGGCATCGACGCCTTCTTGCGCGCGACGTAGTCGGCCAGCGCCTCGGCGATGCCGGGGTCCAGGGGTGGCGCCTCGTAGGCCGCCAGCATCCTTGCGGCCCGGTCGGCCGCCAGCCGCGCGGTATCGCGCGCCCCCTCGTCCTCCCAGGTCTCGAACGGCTTGTAGTCCAGCACGTCGGACCGCCAGAACGCCTCGCGGAAATGCGCCTGGGTGTGGGCGCAGCCCAGGTAGTGCCCGCCGGGCCCGACCTCGCGGATCGCGTCCATCGCCTGGCCTGCGTCGTCGATGGCCACGCCGCGGGCGATGTGGTGCAGGACGCCCAGCTGGTCGGCGTCCATGATGTACTTCTCGACCGAGGCGACCAGCCCGCCTTCGAGCCAGCCGCAGGCGTGCAGCATGAAGTTGACGCCCGCGGTCAGCCCCATCTGCAGGCTGTTGGCGGATTCGTAGCCCGCCTGCGCGTCGGGCAGCTTCGCGCCCGTGAAGCCCCCTGCGCTGCGATAGGGCAGCCCCAGCCGCCGCGCGAGCTGCCCCGCGCCCCAGGTGATCAGGCTGGCTTCGGGCGTGCCGAATGTGGGGGCGCCCGACGCCATGTCGATGGACGTGACGAAGGCGCCGAAGATCACCGGAGCACCGGGGCGGATCAGCTGGGAATAGGCGACGCCGGTCAGAACCTCGGCCAGGACCTGGGTCAGGGTGCCCGCAACGGTCACGGGCGCCATCGCGCCGCCCACGATGAAGGGCGACAGGATGCAGGCCTGCCCCGCGGCGGCATAGACCTCGAGCGCGCCCATCATGGTGGCGTCGAAGGTCAGGGGCGAGTTGAAGTTGACGAGCGAGGTCATCACGCAGGGCATGTCGCCCGTGCCCGCCCCGAACGTGTCCGCCCCGAACAGGATGCGCGACATCTCGACCGAATCCGCCGCGCGTTCGGGGGCGGTGACCGACCCCATGTAGGGCTTGTCGGACAGCGTCATGTGCGCCAGCAGCATGTCGAGGTGGCGCTTGTTCACCGGCACATCGGTCGGCTCGCAGACGGTGCCGCCCGAATGGTGCAGCCAGCGCGTCATCTGGCCCAGCCGCACGAAGTCGCGGAAGTCGGCGATGGTGGCGTAGCGGCGCGCGCCGCACGGATCGCGCACGAAGGGCGGCCCGTAGACCGGCGCGAGCACCAGGTTGCGCCCGCCGATCTGAACATTGCGGGCCGGGTTGCGGGCGTGTTGCGTGAAGGTCCGGGGCGCGGTGGCGCAAAGCGCGCGCGCCAGCCCCCGCGGGATGCGCACCCGGTCGCCGTCAACCTCGGCCCCGGCCGCCTTCCAGCGGGCACGGGCTTCGGGCTGTTCGGGGAAGTTCACGCCGATCTCCCACAGGATGGTCTCGGCGTTCGTCTCGATGATCTCGATGGCCTCGG
>DBBA01000369.1 GCA_002291955.1 Rhodobacteraceae bacterium UBA996
GGCGGTCACACCATCAGAGCCGTGGTGAACAAGTTCGGCAAGCAGGAATGTCTGGGCCGCGGGTCGCAGCCGGTGATCGTGCAGGCGCTGGAGGTCGGGCTTCCCGTTCTGGTCGGGGTCAACGGCCTGAACCTCGGCGGCTTTCTTGCCTTCGCCGACGCCCTTGCCCGGCCCGTTGCCGCCGATCCCCGCGACATCGCCGCCTGGGCCGAACACGCCGTTGCACGCAGCAGGGCGCAACAGCCCCGACCTGCGATACCGGCGTCCGGCCCGGTGCCGGTGCGCCCGGCCTGACAGCGGACCGCCCCGGATCACCACCGCCACCCGCGCCGGCACCGGGGTGATGCCCGGCGTGTCGCGGCAGGCCCTCCGTGGCACCGCCGCGCGGGCCTGTCCCGGGAACGGGCGGTGTGAACGGGGGGGCGTGGCGGCCGCGTTCCGGACGGGGACCCCGCAGCCCGCCCCACGGGTCACCGCGGGGTGATCCGCAGATCGCGCGGCCGTCAGCCCCCGAGCACGATCATGTCGCGGACCGAAAAGCTGACCTCGGTCGCGGCCCCGGGCGGGGGCGGCGGCGTGTCGGGCCGGTTGAACGTGTCAAGCGACAGGCGCGTGCCCGCCGTCGCGACGCGCAGCCGGATCACCGACCCCAGGAACGCGACCTCCTCGATCCGCGCGGGCAGCACCACCTCGTGGTCCGGACCGCGGCCCAGGTGCAGCTGCTCGGGACGCAGCGCCAGGCCGATCGTCGTGCCCGCCCGCGCCGCGACCGGCCCGGGCAGGCGCACCGGCAGGTCGCCCAGCGTGACGCGCCCCGCCTCGGGATCCTCGACCCGCGCCTCGAAGGTGTTCAGCGTACCGACAAAGTTCGCCACGAACCGGGTGGCGGGGCGATTGTAGATCTCGAACGGCGTACCGACCTGTTCGGCGATGCCGCCGTTCATCACCACGATACGGTCCGACACCGACATCGCCTCTTCCTGGTCATGGGTCACGAAGACCGTCGTGATCCCCAGTTCCGTCTGGATCGCCCGGATCTCGTTGCGCAGGGCGACCCGCACCTTGGCATCCAGCGCCGACAGCGGTTCGTCCAGCAGCAGCACGCGCGGCTTGGGCGCCATCGCGCGCGCCAGCGCCACCCGCTGCTGCTGGCCGCCCGACAGCTGGAACGGGTAGCGGGCGCCCAGGTCCGGCAGGCCGATCAGCTTCAGCATCTCGGCCACCCGCGCCTCGCGCTCGGCCCGGCCCGTGCCCTTGACCTTCAGCCCGAAGCCCACGTTCTCGGCCACGGTCAGGTTCGGGAACAGCGCATAGGCCTGGAACACCATCCCGATGGCGCGCGCCTGCGGGGGCAGCCCCACGACATCCTGCCCGCCGATGCTGATCGACCCCGCGCTCGGCGTCTCGAACCCCGCGACCATGCGCAGCACCGTCGTCTTGCCGCAACCCGACGGCCCCAGAAGCGACACGAACTCGCCCTCGGCGATGGACAGGTTGAAGTCCTTCACCACCCGCTGGCTGCCGAAGGCCTTCTGCAGGCCCGAGATGTTCAGATAGCTCATGTGCGTGCTGCCCGGGTGTGTTTCTGAAAGCGCCCGGCCAGCTGGATCAGCCCCATGCACCCCCATGTGATGGCAAAGGCGATCACCGCCAGCGCCGCAGGTTCGTAGGCCCGGTTCCCGCCCAGGGCCACCATGTAGGGACCGAAGGCGGGACGGTCGAGCAGGGCCGCCAGCACGTATTCGCCCAGCACGATCGAGAAGGTCAGGAACGCCCCCGACAGCACCGCGCCGAACACGTTGGGCAGCATGATCCGCGCCAGGATCGTGGTCCATCCCGCACCCAGGCTTTGCGCGGCCTCGGTCAGGGTGCGCACGTCGATGGTGCGCAGCCCGGTGTCGATGGCGCGGTACATGTAGGGCAGGGCCAGCGTCGTGTAGCCCATCAGCAGCAGCACGTTGGTGGATGCCGCCGTCCCCGTCATCGGCAGGAAGGACGAGGTGTTGTAGAGCCGGATGTACCCGAACCCGATCACGATCACCGGGATCACCAGGGGCAGCAGCGTCAGGAACTCGACCACCGGGCGCAGCCAGGGCAGCCGGATGCGCACCCAGATCGCCGCGGGCACCACGATCAGGACCCCGATCACGATGGTCACCAGCGCCATCACCAGCGAGAAGGCGAAGGTCTGCTGGAACTGCGGATCACCCAGCACGCTGGTATAGGCGTCGAAGCTGTAGGTGCCGCGGCGCTTGCGCAGCGAGAACTCGATCATGCCCACCAGCGGCACGAGGAAATACAGCGCCCCCACGCCGAAGGCGACCCAGGCCCAGGGGTTCGCGCGCGGGCCGCGGGCGGCGGCAGGGGCCGCGGCGGCGGTGTCGGTCGTGGCCACGGTCATTTCATCCACCGTTCCGACCGCTGGCGCAGCACGATGTAGATCGTGTTGGCGAACGCCGTGATCAGCACCATCCCCATGGCGATGGCATAGCCCACCCGCGGGTCCTGCAGCACGTCACCACGGATCTGCGCGAAGAGCTGGATCGTGATCAGCGTCTGCGACGACCCGGTCAGCGCCTGTGCCGTGGCGATCGCGCCAAAGGAATTGGCAAACAGCAGCGCAAAGGCGCCCAGAAGGGCCGGGAACAGCACCGGCAGCGCCACCATCCGCCAGTACTGGCCGGGGGTGGCGCCCAGCGTCGCCGCAGCCTCGCGCCATTCCTTCTTCAGCCCGTCCAGCGCCGGGGCGATGATCAGCACCATCAGTGACACCTGGAAGTACAGGTACACCAGCACCAGACCCCAGAAGCTGATCAGGTTGAAGCCCGTCGCATACAGGTTTACGCCGAACCAGTCGCGCAGAAGCACCGTCACCAGCCCCAGCCGCCCGACCGTCGCGATGAAGGCAAAGGCCAGCGGCACCCCCGCAAAGTTCGCCGCCACCCCCGAGAACGTCATCAGCGGCGCGCGCAAGCCCCGGGGCAGGTTGCCGTGGATCACCGCCCAGGTCATCGCGAACCCCACGGCCGCCCCCAGCAGGGCCGAGATCACCGACAGCTGGATCGACAGCCAGAACGCCCGGAACAGATAGGGCTCGAACAGCCGCGCAAAGTTCTGAAGCGTCACCCGGCCCTCGGCGTCCAGGAACGCGCCGATGAAGATGTGCAGCGCGGGCAGGATCAGGAACAGCCCCGCAAAGGCCAGGAACGGCAGCACGCCCGCCCAGTTGGCCAGGATCTGCCCGAAGCTGCGCAAGGGCGCCGACTGCATGGGAAACCTCGCACAGGGAACGGGCCCCGGCCCGCAGAGGGCCGGAGCCGGGATCAGGACGGTCCGTTACTGGACGGCAGCCCCGACCTTGGCATCCCACTGGGTCGTCACGACGTCCTTGTGCGCGGCCTGTTCGTCCACGCTGGGGAACACGGCGCGGCCATAGGGTTCCTGGTCGGGCAGGCGCTCCAGCAGTTCGGCCGGGATCTTGCCCTGCGCGTTCAGCACCGGCTGGCGCGCGACCGAGCAGTAGCCGTTCATGTAGCCCAGCTGCCCTTCGTCCGAGAACAGGTGCTCCATCCACAGCTTCGCCGCGTTCGGGTGCGGCGCATGGGCCGAGATCGCCTGGACATACACCCCGGCCAGGACCGAGGACGCGGGGATCACGACTTCCATCGGCGGGTTGCCCGCCATCCCGTCACGCCACGCCAGCAGGTTGTAGTCCCAGGCCGCCACGATCGGCGTCTGGCCCTGGGCGATGGTGCCCGCGCCGCCCGCCACGGGAACGAAGTTGCCCGCCGCGTTCAGCGCCGCGAAGAACTCGAGCCCGGCATTGCCGGTCGCCTCGCCGGGTGCCGCGCCGCTGGCCATGCCCGCCGACATCACGCCCAGGATCGCCTGGTTCGACGACCGCGGATCGCCGGTCAGCGCAAAGCTGTTGGCGTATTCGGGCTTCAGCAGGTCGGCCCAGTCCGTCGGCAGGGTCTGGATGATGTCGGTGTTCACGCCGAAAGCCATCACGCCGTAATAGGCGCCGTACCAGTGCCCGTCGGGGTCCTTGATCGCGTCGGGGATCTCGTCCCAGGTGGAGACCTTGTAGGGCTGGATCAGCCCTTCGGCCTGCGCCTGGGGACCGAAGGCCAGACCCACGTCCAGCACGTCGGGCGCCTGCGGGCCGGTGTTGCCGATGTTGGCGCGCACCGCTTCCAGCTCCTCGGCCGAGGACGCGTTGGGGTTCAGCTCGTTCACCGTCAGGAACGGATACTTCGCCTTGAACGATTCGATGATGCCGCCGTAGTTGCACCAGTCGTGGGGCAGGGCGATGGTGGTCAGCATCCCCTCGGCCTTGGCGCCCTCGATCAGTTCTTCCATGGTCTGCGCCGACGCGCCGGTCGCGGCCAGCAGCGCGACTGCGCTGACCGTGGTTACGATGTGGTGTCGAATGGTCATGTGTCACTCCCGTACACTGTGGGCGCCGCTTCACCGCGATCGACGCCCGTGCGCTCTGTCGCGCGGGGAGATTGTCGATTTCGTCGCC
>DBBA01000321.1:0-213 GCA_002291955.1 Rhodobacteraceae bacterium UBA996
CAGCGCCGCGCCCCAGCCGCCCGCAAGCCAGCCGCCGAGCAGCGCAGCCGCGCCCGTCACCGCAAGCGCGGCGAGGACGGCAGGCAGCGCGTGTCGCACGGCCGGGGAAGGGGGCGGGCGCAGCGTCATGGTTCAGCCCGGCATCACCTGCCGGACGACCTCCAGCAGCTCGGGGCCGGGCACCGGCTTGACCAGCCAGCCGGTCGCGCCCAG
>DBBA01000321.1:559-701 GCA_002291955.1 Rhodobacteraceae bacterium UBA996
AGCCGCCGCGCCTCGTCGCGCTTGGCGGCCTGGCTTTCGGTGGTCAGCGTCAGGATCGGCTTGAACCGGTAGCCGGGCAGCGCGCGCACCTGCTTGATCAGCTCCATCCCGCCCATATGCGGCATGTTGATGTCGGTGATGA
>DBBA01000321.1:1022-9395 GCA_002291955.1 Rhodobacteraceae bacterium UBA996
CATGTTGATGTCGGTGATGATCATGTCGGCCTTCAGCCCGCTGCGCAGCTTGGACAGCGCCTTGCAGCCATCGGCGGCGGTTTCGACGACATAGCCGTTCATCTCCAGCGTCGCGCGGACGCTCATCAGCATGGTGGCGGAATCATCGACGATCAGGATGGTCTTGGGCATCGGCGGTCCTATCTGTCCGGAAAAAGCAGCGGGGCGAGCCAGCCATGCAGGTCGGCATCGGCGGGCAGGGCGAGAATGGGGGCGCTGCCGGCCAGCAGCACCTGAAGGCAGGCGGGGTGGACATGGGTGCAGCCGCCGAGATCGACCGCGCGCCCCGGCGCCTCGATCAGCCAGGCATGGAGCGTCTCGGCCGCCTCGACATCGACCTCGCCCGACAGCACCGCCTTGCGCTTGAACAGCCGCACCGGCATCAGCCGAGCCTCCTTGGGTTGAGCACCATCACCACCGCGCCGTCGCCCATCAGCGTCGAGCCGGAATAGACGTCGATCCCGGCGAGCAGCGCCCCCAGCGGCTTCTGGATCACGTCGAGCGTCTCGCGGAAATCATCGACGATCAGGCCGATCTGCTCGTCGCCGCGCTGGAGGATCAGGATCGCCAGTTCGCCCGCCATGCTGCGGCGCGGGGCGGCGTCGATCCCGAGCGCGGCGTTGAGCGGGCGCAGCGGGACGATCCGGCCGCGCCGGACAATCGCCTGCCCCTGCCCGACGGCGCGCAGATCGGCCTCGGCCACGCGCAATGTCTCGACTACCGCATCGACCGGCACGGCAAAGCGCTGGCCATCGGTTTCGATCACCAGCACGCGGGTGATGGCGACCGACAGTGGCAGCGCGATCCGCACCGTGGTGCCCTGACCGGCCACGCTGTCGAGCGCGATGTCGCCGTGCAGCCGTTCGACCGCCGTGCGCACCACATCCATGCCGACGCCGCGCCCTGACAGGTCGGAGATTGCCGCCGCCGTCGAGAAACCGGGCAGGAACACCAGCTGCACGGCGTCGCGTGCGCTCAGCTGTGCGGCGGCATCGGCCGCGATCAGCCCGCGTTCGACGGCGCGCGCGCGCACCCGGTCGGGATCGATCCCGCGCTTCTCGGCCGACGCGCGGACCGAGGCGCGCAGGGCCGGACTGCGCGCGAGCAGGCGCAGGAACCGGCTCTGGTCCAGCACCAGAAGCGTGCAGGGCGTGATCGCCACCACCCGCGCCCGCCGTGCGGCCCGGGTCAGCAGCGCGATGTGGCCGAACATCTCGCCCCGGCCCAGCCGCCAGGTCTGCCCGGCCACCTCGACCTCGACCGCGCCCGACGCGATGAAGAACACCGTCTCGGGCGTGGTGTCGCGCCGCAGCACGACCGCGCCTTCGGGCACATGCTGCGTCACCAGCGCGCGCAGGAGCGGCTTCAGCTGCGCCTCGGGCAGGCCGTCAAAGGCCGGGATCTGCCGGATCAGCTCGTCCTTGCGCGCCGCGATGTCCAGCGCCGGGCGCCGCTCGGCCTCGACCCGCCGGTCGATGATGTCCTCGAGCAGGCGCGCATGCAGTTCCTCGCCGATCAGCCCTTCGTCGCACAGGGCGTCATAATCGCGCTCCTCGAGCCGCAGGGCCGTGCGGCGCAGGAACCGCCGCTCGATCTCCTCGGCGTAGCCGGGATACTGCAGGCGCATCCCGTCGACCGAACTGTCCAGCGTGTCGATCCGCCGGTCCAGCATGTCGTGCAGAAGGTCGGCCACGCGGCGGCCGTGGATGCGGCGGATGCGCCGGTCGATGAAGCCGTGCAGGTCGCGCAGGACCAGCCGCTGGGCCAGCAGCAACTCGAACCGGTCGGCGGTCAGACGGGCGTGCAGACCCGCCAGCCGCAGCCGGTTGTGCATCCACACGGCCAGCTTCAGCCCCGGGCCATAGCCCAGCGCCCGCCGCGCCGCGCGCTGGTAGCCGGTGCGCCCGTCGGCCCGCGTGCGCTCGATCAGGCCGTCGGCATCCGACATCAGCCGGTCCGAGATGCGGGCCGAGATGGTCCGGTCGCGCAGGCGCTCGACATAGGCATCCCGCTCGGCGCCCGCCAGCGCGATCAGGCCCAGCGTCACCCGGTCGCGGTCCAGGATCTCGCCGCCCTCCTCGGCGGCCTTCACCGCCTCGTCCAGCCGCTCGGCAAAGCGCTTGGCCTCGGACCGGGTGATCTCGCGGGTCAGGGCATAGTTCTCGGCCGTGCTCGCCACCGCCTCGCGCACCGATTGCAGCGCCACCGCGACCACCTGCCGCGACAGGGCCGCGTCGAGCGGCGACAGCGCATCCAGCCGCAGCGACCGGATCAGCAGGCGCAGCGTGGGGCCCTGCACGAACAGGGTGAACAGCGTGAACCCGGTGGCAAGGATCCCGACCAGCCGCTTCGTCTCGGGGGCCACGCGGAAGCTTTCGGTGACCGCAAGCGCCAGCGCCAGCGTGACCGCCCCGCGCAGGCCGCCCCACAGGATGACGGCGCGGAACGGCCGGCTGACGGGCGGCGACAGGCGCAGGCCCACGAGCAGCGGCAACAGCCCGAACAGCACCACGACGCGCGCCGCGACGGCCGCCGCGGTGACGACGGCGATCAGCCCGAGATCGGATGGCCGCAGGTCCCCGAGAAGCCGCGGGATCAGAAGCGCCGCCAGCACGAAGATCAGCGCCCCCGCCCAGTGCGCCAGGAACCCCCAGGTCTCCCGCAGGTTGACCCAGGACCCCGGCGGCAGCCGCCCGGGACCCAGCAGGTTCAGCGTCACGCCCGCGACGACCACCGCGATCACGCCCGACGCGCCCACCGCCTGTTCGGCGGCGACAAACGCGAGATAGGGCAGCGCGACACTGAAGGTCACGATCGCCAGGTCGCGGCGGCCAAGCCACCCGGCGCCCCACAGCCAGGCCCGCGCCATCAGCCAGCCGACCGCGGCGCCCCCCGCCAGCGCGACGGGGAAGCGCAGCGCTGCCTCGCCCCAGGTCGGGTTCGCGACTCCGACCGACACGATCGACAGGAACACCCCGAACAGCGCGATGGCCGCCGCGTCGTTCAGCACGCTCTCGCCCTCGACGAGCCGGGCCAGGCGGCGCGGCGCCGCGATCGACCGGAACACGGTCAGCACCGCGGACGGATCGGTGGTGGACACGATCGCCCCGATCAGAAGGCAGGCGGCCAGCGGCAGGGTGGATGTCACCGACAGCGCCCCGCCCACAAAGGCGGTCGCCACGAACACCGCGACCACCGCCAGGACCAGGATCGGCACCCAGTCCTCGGCCATCCGGCGCAGGTTCATCACCAGCGTGGCCTGGAAGATCAGCGTCGGCAGGAAGACATAGAGAAAGACGTTCGACCGGATCGGCAGGTTCAGGATCGCGAATGCCGCAGGCGACAGCGCCTCGGCCTCCTCGACCTGCGCGCCGGCCTGCAGCAGAAGCGTGGCGCCCACCGCGATGGACAGCCCCAGCGCCGCCAGCATCACCGTGTAGGGCAACCCCAGCCGGTCAGCCAGGGGCTCGGCCAGCGCGATCACCGCGAACAGCGCGGCGATGACGGCAACGATGACGACGATGTCCATGATCCCGCCATAACGCCCTGTGCCGACAGGAGGAAACCCCGCACGGCCATGTTTCGCGCGCGTTTCACGGATGTGTTCGCATGGCACGGGCGATCCGCGGCACCGCGCCGCCCTGGCATGGCCGGTCCCCGGGGACAGGCCACGGACGAGTATCGGGCTTCGATGTGCCGCAAGTATCCCGGGGGGAGCCGAGGCGTCTGCCTCGGCCGGGGGGCAGCGCCCCCCGCCTGCGCCTCGCCGTGCGGTTCAGCCGCCCGCAACCGCCCGCAACGCCCGGACCCGCGCGGGCGGGATCGCCCCGATCTCGAGGCCGGTGAAGACGTGCAGCGTGTTCAGGTCGCGGTCCACCACCGCGTGGTCGCTGACCCAGCCCCCCATCGCCAGATAGGTGCGCAAGAGGGGCGGGATCAGCGGCAGTCCGCGCCGGGCATCGGGCTTGCGCCGCAGGAACCGGGCAAAGCGGAACACGACCGGCGCCTTGACCCGCGGCAGCCAGCGCCGGGGGCCCAGGTGCCGCGCCTTCAGGATCGCAAAGGCGTCCATGTAGGCCGCGGCCTCGGTCCCCCTGAAGGACGAGCAGCCGAACAGCATCTTCACCCCCGCCGCATCCACATAGGCGGTCATCGCGCCCCAGGCCACGCGCAGGATGTCGGGGTCGTGCCGGTCGGGATGCAGGCAGAACCGCCCCATCTCGACCATCGGCCCCTCGAAAGCTTCCAGCGCGGACAGTTCGTAATACTGCGCCGCATAGCTTTGTCCGATCTCGCCGCCGCCCTTCAGCGGCAGCAGGCGGAAACAGGCGACCAGATCGCCCGTCGCCACTTCCTCGACCAGGACATGCCGGCAGATCGCATCGTAGCGGTCGGCGTCCAGCCCGCCCGGGCGCGCCTGCGCACCGGTCCCGTCGATAAAGGCGCGGTGCCGCAGCCGCTGGGCGGCCTCGACATCGGCGGGTGTCTCGGCGAAGCGGGCGGCGTAGCGGCCGCGGACAAGCGCGCGCATGTGATCGGCACTCCCTTGGACCCGGGGTGGCGGCACCCTAGCTATGGCCCTGCCGAGAGTAGCACACAAGATGTGACAGGACGCTGAACGCCGCCGCGCGGCGCAGCCTGTCCGCCTGATGCTCCGGCAGGCAACTGGAGGAGGACCGTGATGACCGGGGTGACCGGGGTGACGATGGACAAGGTGGTCAAGACCGACGACGAATGGCGGGCCCAGCTGTCCGACCTCGCCTTCAAGGTCACCCGCAAGCACGGCACCGAACGCGCCTTCACCCACGACGACTTTCCCAAGGCGCCCGGCACCTTCCGCTGCGTCTGCTGCGACGCGCCCCTGTTCGATGCGTCCACCAAGTTCGACAGCGGCACCGGCTGGCCGTCGTTCTTCGCTCCCCTCGACCCCGAGATGGTGGGCGAGGCCGAGGATCGCAGCTGGTTCATGCGCCGGACCGAGGTGCACTGCAACCGCTGCGACGCGCACCTTGGCCACGTCTTCCCCGACGGCCCCGCGCCGACCGGGCTGCGCTACTGCATCAACGGCGTGGCGCTGACCTTCGATCCGGACAACTGACGTCCCGGTCCGGGGACACGCGCGGCCGCCGCCCCCCGTGTACGGCGGGGGGCGCACCCGGCCCGCGCCGACCCTAGCGGATCCGCGCCTCGGTCGTGGCGTCGAACAGATAGGCGCGGCCCGGTTCGAAGGTCAGATCGGCCCGCCCGCCGGGCGTGCTGCGCGTGTCGCCGCGTTCCTCGACGATCAGCCGCTCGCCCGTGGGCGCGGTCAGGTAGGCGTAGCTCACCCCGCCCAGCGCCTCGGTCATGTCGAGCGACAGCCCGTCGCCCGGGGCCACCGACAGATGCTCGGGCCGCAGGCCCACCAGCACCGGCGTCCCGACGGCCGGCAGGCGGGCCGATACCGGCACGACGGCCTTCAGCGCCGGAACCTCGACCCCGTTCCCGGCCACCTTGCCGGCCAGGAAATTCATCGACGGCGACCCGATGAACCCCGCCACGAACCGGTTGTCGGGGTCGCGGTACAGGTCCAGGGGCGCGCCCACCTGTTCCACCCGGCCCGCGCGCAGCACCACGATCTTGTCGGCCAGCGTCATCGCCTCGACCTGGTCGTGGGTGACGTAGATCATCGTCGCGCCGATCTCCTTGTGCAGGCGCGCGATCTCGACCCGCATCTCGACGCGCAGCTCGGCATCGAGGTTCGACAAGGGTTCGTCGAACAGGAACACCTCGGGCCCCCGGACGATGGCCCGGCCGATGGCCACCCGCTGCCGCTGGCCGCCCGACAGCGCCTTCGGCTTGCGCTCCAGAAGCGGCTGCAGCTTCAGGATCCGCGCGGCCTCGGCCACCTTGGTGTCGATCTCGGCCTTGGGATGGCCGGTCATCTTCAGGCCGAAGCCCATGTTCTCGGCCACCGTCATGTGCGGGTAGAGCGCGTAGGTCTGGAACACCATCGCCACGCCGCGGTCGGACGGGTCCAGCCGCGTGACATCGCGCGACCCGATGCGGATCGTGCCGTCGGATGTCTCCTCCAGCCCCGCGACCATGCGCAACAGCGTGGACTTGCCGCAGCCCGACGGGCCCACGAACACGCAGAACTCGCCGTCCACGATGGTCAGGTCAACCCCGTGGATCACCTGCGTCGCACCGTACTTCTTGACCACCCGGGCCAGTGTCACCCCTGTCATGCCCCTGCCCCTCCCCGTGCGACCAATCCTTGCGTCTGTTCTTCCGGAAAGCGCCAGCTTTCCGCTTCGGTCGCGATGTCCGCGGCGGTGGCCCGGATCACCGGGACCAGCCCCGCCAGCGCCTGAAGCGACGTGCGCGCGGTCGTCCCCGTCACCGACAGGGCGCCCAGCACGGTGCCCGCACGGCTCAGGATCGGGACGGCCACGCAGACGATGCCCGGCTCGTGCTCCTCGGCGTCAAAGGCATGGCCCCGGGCGCGGATCGCCTCCAGTTCCAGGGCAAAGGCGGCCGGGTCGGTGATCGTGGCGGGCGTGTAGCGGTGAAAGGCCTGCTGGCTGACGGCGCGCGCCCGCGCGGCCTCGGGCAGATGCGCCAGCATCGCCTTGCCGACCCCCGTGCAGTAGCCCGGGCCGACCCGGCCCGCCTGGCTGAACATCGCCACCGGCTGGCGGGCGTTGCGCTTGTCCACGTACAGCACCTGCCCGCCATCGAGTTGCGCCAGATGCACCGTCTCGCCCACCGCGGCCGACAGCCGGTCGATGTGCGGCCGCGCGATGGGCGCGAGCGAGGACTGCGCCCAGGCCGCATGGGCCAGCCGCACCAGCCGCACTCCCAGCGCATAGGCCCCGGTGCCCGGGTCGTGCGACAGCATCCCCTGATGCACCAGCGTCTGCAGGAAGCGGTAGAGCGTCGCCTTGGGGAACGGGCTGCCGTCCAAGAGTTCCGCGAACCGCACCGGCCGCCCGAACGCGGCCACGCGGTCGAGGACGTCGAGCGCCTTGCCGACGGTGCCGTCGCTCGCCTCGCGCCGGTCGCCCTCGCGCCGCGCCGTCATGTCGCGGGGTTCTTCCCCCATTGCCCCTCCCGCATCCGGTCTGTGCCGGAAATTGATGTTGACAACCCTAACCCGATCCGCGCTATGGTTTCAACATAGAAAACCAAGTTTCACATAATGGAACCAAGGGAGGAACCAATGGTCCATATGCGTCTCGGCGCCGCCGCCATGGCTGCGCTGCTCGTGACCACGTCCGCCATGGCGCAACAGCGCGTGGTGACCTGGAATGCCGACTATGACCCGATCCCGCTGGCCGCGGCCGAGGCGCTGATCGCCGATTTCGAGGCCGCGAACCCCGAGATCGACGTGCAGCTGACGAACTTCGACCACGAGGCGTACAAGAACGCGATCCGCAACTTCCTGACCGCGGACCCGCCGGACCTGGCCAACTGGTACGCCGCGAACCGGATGCGTCCGTTCGTGGAAGCGGGCCTGTTCGCCGACATCACCGACGTGTGGGAAGCGAACGGGCTGACCGAGGCGCTTGCCTCCTCGGTGCCGTCGTCGTCGATCGACGGGCGGTTCTATGCCATTCCCTACACCTACTACCAGTGGGGCATCTACTATAACCGCGACGCCTACGCCGCCGCAGGGGTCGAGGTTCCGGCCGCCGACGCGACCGTGGACTGGGCGACGTTCCTGGCCAACTGCGAGAAGTTCGCCGCCGCCGGGATCGACTGCGTCACCACGGGCTCGTCCGCCCTGTGGCCGGTCGCGGGCATCTTCGACTACATCTCGCTGCGCACCAACGGCTACCAGTTCCACGCCGACCTCGCCGCGGGCAAGATCTCGTGGACCTCGCCGGAAGCCCGCGCGGTGTTCGCCGAACTCGCGAAACTCCAGCCCTTCGTGACCGAGAACCACGCCGCCATCGACTGGCAGGACGCCGCCGCGATCTTCGTGCAGGGCGAGGCCGCGCACTACGTCATGGGCAACTTCGCCGTCGGCGTCTTCAAGGAAGGCGGGATGACGAACGACAACCTCGGCTTCATGATGTTCCCGGAAATCACCCCGGGGATCGCGCGGGCCGAGGAAGCGCCGACCGACACCATCCACCTGACCTCGGGCGCCCAGAACCCCGAGGACGCCAAGGCGTTCCTAGCCTACATGGCGTCGGCGGAAGCCCAGTCCAAGTGGAACGCCGCCGTGGGCCAGCTGCCCACCAACAAGAACGCGACGGTCGATCCGGCCGACCCGTTCCTGTCGGAAGGCTTCCAGACGCTGTCCACCGCGACGGGCGGCATCGCCCAGTTCTGGGACCGCGACGCGGA
>DBBA01000139.1 GCA_002291955.1 Rhodobacteraceae bacterium UBA996
GCCCTCACCAGAGGCTTACGACACGGCGCGATCTGGACGGAACGCCACGGCGGCACCAACGGCATCGGCACCTGCCTGGCCGAAGGGCGCACCGTCACCATCCACCGCGACCAGCACTATCTTGCCGACAACATCCGCCTGTCCTGCTCGTCCGCCCCCGTGTACGACGCGGGCGGCGCACTGGCCGCGGTCATCGACGTGTCCACCGCCCGCGACGGCCTGCCCGACGCCATCGCCCAGATCATCGCCCAGACGGTCGGCGACACCGCCCGCCGGGTTGAAGCCGACCTGTTCGCCGCCGCCTACCCCCGCGCGCGGATCGTCCTGGTGCCCGGCACCGACCGCGGACTTGGCGCGCTTCTGGCCGTCGATGCGGACGAACTGGTGATCGGCGCCACCCGCGCGGCACGCCTGCACCTGGGCCTGACGGGCGACCTTGCCGCCGCACCCCGCCCCTTGGGCGACCTTCTGGGCCTGCCCAGCCACGACCGGGTCGAGGATGCCGAACGCGCCGTCCTGACGCGCGCACTTGCCCGGGCCGACGGCAACATCTCGGCCACGTCCCGCGCGCTCGGCCTCAGCCGCGCCACGCTGCACCGCAAGCTCGGGCGGCGCTAGACGACAATCCCCCGGCACCTGTCGCAATCCTGCGACACACGGCACCCGCCGCCGTCCCCACCCGGGCTGACGGGCACGGACCCCGGGCGCAGGCTGCCCCCACGGTCGCGCGAGGAACCCGCGACCGGTGGAGGAGAGCCATGAACCAGATCACCCAGACCGATTTCCGCACCGCCGCCCCGTTCCGCGTGCGCTACGACAACTTCATCGGCGGCCGCTTCGTGCCCCCGGCCGACGGCCGCTACATGGACAACATCACGCCGATCACCGGCGCGGTCGTCTGCCAGGTGGCCCGGTCCGGCAAGGCCGACATCGACGCGGCGCTGGACGCCGCCCACGCCGCCCGCGACGCCTGGGGCAGGACGTCCCGCCGCCCAGCGGTCGAACATCCTCCTGCGGATCGCCGACCGGCTGGAAGCCAACCTCGACCTCCTCGCCGCGGCCGAGACCTGGGACAACGGCAAGCCGATCCGCGAGACGACGCATGCCGACATCCCCCTGTCGGTGGACCATTTCCGCTACTTCGCGGGCGTCCTGCGCGGGCAGGAAGGCACCATGTCGGAAATCGACCACGACACCGTCGCCTACCACTTCCACGAACCCCTCGGCGTCGTCGGCCAGATCATCCCCTGGAACTTCTCGATCCTGATGGCCGCGTGGAAACTCGCGCCCGCACTCGCCGCGGGCAACTGCATCGTGCTCAAGCCCGCCGAACAGACCCCCGCCGCGATCATGGTGCTTGTCGAACTGATCGCCGACCTGTTGCCGCCGGGCGTGCTGAACGTGGTCAACGGCCTGGGCGCCGAGGCGGGCGATGCGCTGGTGCGTTCCGGCCGGATCGCCAAGATCGCCTTCACCGGATCGACCGCGACGGGCCGCAAGATCGCCGAGGCCGCGGTGGCCAGCCTCATCCCCGTCACGCTGGAACTGGGCGGCAAGTCGCCCAACATCTTCTTTTCCGACGTGATGGCCCAGGATGACGCCTTCCTCGACAAGGCGGTCGAGGGGTTTGTCCTGTTCGCCTTCAACCAGGGCGAGGTCTGCACCTGCCCGTCCCGGGCGCTCATCCAGGAAGACATCTACGACCGCTTCATGGAACGCTGCCTCGCCCGCGTCCGGGCGATCCGGCAGGGCGACCCGCGCGACATGGCGACGATGGTGGGCGCGCAGGCCAGCCGCCAGCAGCACGACAAGATCATGTCCTACTTCACCATCGGGCGCGAGGAAGGCGCCGAGGTGCTGGCAGGCGGTGATGCCGCGCGGCTGCCGGGCGAGTTGTCGGGCGGGTTCTACATCCAGCCGACCATCCTCAAGGGCCACAACGGCATGCGCGTGTTCCAGGAGGAGATCTTCGGCCCCGTGGTCAGCGTCACCACCTTCCGGGACGAGGCCGAGGCGCTGGCCATCGCCAACGACACGATGTACGGCCTCGGCGCCGGCGTCTGGACCCGCGACGGCACCCGCGCCTACCGCTTCGTCCGCGAGATCCAGGCAGGCCGGGTCTGGGTCAACAACTACCACGCCTACCCCGCGCATGCGGCCTTCGGCGGCTACAAGCAGTCCGGCCTCGGGCGCGAGACGCACAAGATGATGCTCGACCACTACCAGCAGACCAAGAACATGCTGGTCAGCTACAACCCCAACAAGCTCGGGTTCTTCTGACCCCCCGACCGACTGACACCGTGGCGCCGGATCAACCGGCGTCACGGGCGCCACGGCCGCAACGCCATCCGCCCCGGCCGGGCGCCGTACGAAGGCCTGGCCATCGAGGCCCAGCACTGGCCCGACGCCCCGAACCAGCCGGGCTTCCCGGAGATCGAACTGCATCCCGGCGATCCGTGGGAACAGGTGACGGAGTAGCGAGTCGGGCGGGGGCAAAGGTGGCCTGTGCCCGTCCAAGCGCGGAGCTGACGAATGGCGGCCTTGAGCCCCAAGCAGACGGTCAGTGCCATCGCAGCGCACCTTTGCGCCCCGAGAAAACGGTTCCCAACCGTCACGTCTGTACCTTGAAGACGAGCAGCGGAGAGGAAACTCCGCTGGCCAGTGCGCGACCCGCTCTACTTGTGCAGGCTGTTTTCAGCGTTGCTTCTGCTTGCAACGAGCGCCATGACCGCAAAGATCACTTCAAAAGCAAGTACGCCCAAGTACAGGCCCACCGGCAGCCCGTCGACGGCGATGCTGACAATCCGACCAAAGGCAAAGCCTGAGAAAAGGACGGTCACCGCCAGCAGCGACGAGGCGCGCAACCCGCGGTTTGCAAGACCGAGCAGGAAAAGCGTGGCAATCCCCAGATAAGCTCCGCCGTAGGCTGCGCGGATGATATGGTGGTGGTTGGTGCTGGTAAGCTCGATCATCGGCGCTTCCATCATCATCTGTGGCGCGACCAGATGTAATCCGCCAACAACCAGCATCATGCAACCCGCGCCTGCGAGTGCGATTGTTCCGAGATTCTTTGATGTCATCATGCTGCTCCCCGGCGCTCGTGGATGGAGCTTCTTTCTATCAGGTGCCGAACAATCGAATAGACGAATGATGAAAATACTCATTATACACTTTGCTTATGGACTTGCACCGGATCGACCTTAATCTGCTCCGCCTTGTCGAGGCGGTTCTTCGCGAAGGCTCTGCCTCGCGGGCTGCTGTTGTTTTGCGGTTGTCGCAACCGGCCGTGTCCCAAGGATTGCGCCGCGCGCGCGAGGTATTTGGCGATCCCTTGCTGGCCCGCCACGGTAACCGGCTGATACACACACCCCGCGGAGCGGCGCTGTTGCCGGAATTGCGCGCGATTTTGGACCAGGTGGAAGGGTTGCTCTCGCCCGGTCGGTTCGATCCGGCCTCAACAACGCGCGATTTTGCTATTGGCACAAGCGATCTGGGCCAGGTGCTGATCTTGCCCAAGCTTGTCGCTCGTGTCGTCCGGCAAGCACCGAACTGTCGGATCAAGGTCGTGCCGCCACCGCGGGATGCGGCCGAGGCCGAAGGGCTGGACCTGGCACTGATGGGAGCCCCTGAAACCGCGGGGCCGCTGCGCTGGCAAGTGTTGTTTCACGACCGCTTCGTGCTGATGGCACGGCGTGATCATCCCGTGCTGGCCGGTCCACTTTCGATGGACGCTTTCCTGCAGCTACCCCAAGCCCTGGTATCGCCCCGGTCCGAAGGGTTTGAAGGGCCTGTGGATGCAGCTCTTGCGAAGCAGCGCCTGAAAAGGCGAGTGGCGGTGATGGTCCCGAGCTTCATGTCACTGGTTCCCATATTGCTTGAAAGCGATCTGATTGCGGCGGTCCCGCAGCGGTTTGCAGACTTGCCCATGGTGCGGGAAACCTGCGGACAGTGCGCCTTGCCCTTCGATGCGCCGGGCTACGCTATGAAAGTGGTCTGGCCGATCGCGCGCGATGCCGACCCGGCAGGCCTTTGGTTGCGCAGGTTACTTGCGGGCATGCCCGAGTTGGACACGAAGCGAGGCGACGGAAGCATAGGCTAAGGCTCGCGCCTCACTCTCGTTTTGGCGAGGACCATATCTTGCACGTCGTGCTATCAGGCCAATGGTGCCGCTTACGTTTGCCCATGCTTCGAATGTCCGCGTCGCCCCGCATTCCTGCCCCTCGGCCGATCCCCAGACGGCAGGTGACATGCCTCAGGCAGCTCGAAGCCCCCGACAGCGGGGCAGTCGTGCAGCCACCACATGCCGCAATCTTGCGGCCCGTCCGCGTCCTCGGCGCGCAACGCCCGCGGCACGCATGTGCCGTCCACCAAGGTTTCCAGAAGGTTGACGTGCACACCTATATTCCAATAGTTCCAATGACTTGACCGTTTGTGCACATGTGCACAAACCGCCTCTCCCTGGGGTCGCCCCCCCGATACCGGGCTTGACCGCCCCCCGGAACTCATGTTCCTCGGGCAGGACAGCGCCCCTCAGCTCCCGGGTTCCCCAAGCCGTGACGCCCCTGATCCGCATCCTGAACGGCCCGAACCTGAACCTTCTCGGCCAGCGCCAGCCCGAGATCTATGGCCGCGATACCCTCGCCGACGTGGCCCGGGACTGCCAGGCGCTGGCCGCGACGCTGGGCCTGACCACCCGGCTCGACCAGACCAACCACGAAGGCCAGCTGATCGACTGGATCCACGAATCCCGCGGGACGGCGGCGGGGATCGTCATCAACCCCGGCGCCTGGACCCACACCTCGATCGCGATCCTCGACGCCCTCAACACCTTCGACGGCCCGGTGATCGAGGTCCACATCTCGAACATCCACCGGCGCGAGGCCTTCCGCCACCACTCCTACGTCTCGGCCCGGGCCGATGCCGTGATCGCGGGCTGCGGGGTCGAGGGGTACCGGCTCGCCCTGCGGCGGCTGGCTACGCTCCTGACCGCCTGAAAGGACCCATCGCGATGGACCTGCCCCGGAACGCCTTCAAGGCCGCGCTCAAGGCGGGGCGGCTCCAGACCGGGATCTGGAACACGATCCCGGGGCCGGTGGTGACCGAGGTGCTGGCGCTGGCCGGCTTCGACTGGGTGCTGGTCGATACCGAGCACGCCCCGGTCGAGGTGACCGACGTCCTGCCCGCCCTGCAGGTCCTCGCGGCCTACCCGGCGGTCAGCGCCCTCGTGCGGCCCGCGTGGAACGACACGGTCCTGATCAAGCGCCACCTCGACCAGGGCGCGCAGACGCTGCTGATCCCCTACGTGGAAACCCCCGAGGCCGCCCGCGCCGCCGTGGCCGCCGTCCGCTACCCGCCCGACGGCGTGCGTGGCATCGGCGGACTGACCCGCGCCACCCGCTACGGCCGGATCCCCGACTACGTCGCGCGCGCGGCCGACGAGATCTGTCTGCTGGTGCAGGTCGAAACCGCTCGCGCGCTGGCCGACATCGAAGCCATCGCGACGACCCCGGGCGTGGACGGCGTGTTCATCGGCCCGGCCGACCTGTCCGCCAGCCTCGGCCATCCCGGCAACGCAGGCCACCCGGACGTGCGCACGGCCATCGAAGGCGCCATCACGACGCTCAAGCGCCTGGGCGTCCCCTCCGGCATCCTGACCCTCGACGAGGATTTCACCCGCCGCTGCATCGAGCTTGGCGCCACATTCCCCGCGCTCGGGATCGACACCTCGCTTCTCGGCCGCGGCCTGCACGACCTGCGCACACGCTTTTCCTGACGACGCGCGGCGGCGACGGCCAGTCGCGGCACGGGCTTCATCCTCTTCCGAATACCCCGGGGGGGAGGGCCGCGCCAGCGGCCCCGGGGGGCGGCGCCCCCCGCCCTCGCCACCTACCCCGCGCCGATGATCTCGAACCGCGTCACGTCCACCATGCCCCGGTCGGTGATCTTGAGGGCCGGGATCACCGGCAGGGCCAGGAAGGCCAGTTGAAGGAACGGCTCCTCCAGCGTCACGCCCAGTGACCGGGCGGCGGCGCGCAGGGCGATCAGGCGGGTGTGGACGGCCTCGAACGGGTCCTCGCTCATCAGGCCCGCCACGGGCAGCGGCAGTTCTGCCAGCACCACGCCGTCCCGGACCACGACGAACCCGCCCTCGATCACCGACAGCCGGTTCGCAGCCAGCGCCATGTCGGCGTAGTCCGCCCCCACCACGGCGATGTTGTGGTGGTCGTGGCAGACGGTGGAGGCGATGGCCCCCGCCTGCATCTCGAAACCGCGGACAAAGCCCGTGGCGATGTTGCCGTTTTTCCCGTGCCGCTCGATCACCGCGATGCGCATCAGGTCGCGGGCGGGGTCGGGGGCCTTGTCACCGTCCGTGATGGCGATGTCTTCGTGCAGTTGCTCGGTCAGGATCTTGCCGGGCAGGATGCCGATCACGTCGGTCGCCACCCGGTTGCCGCGGTGGCGGAAGCTGGCGGCGGTGACCTGCGGCGCCCTGACCGACCTGCGCCCCACGGGGTCGAGCGAAGGCCGCGCGGCAAAGGCCGCGTCGTCCACCACCTGGCCGCCCGCGATCACCAGCGCGGCGCGGCAGTCCGCCAGGTCGGGTAGCGCCACGATGTCGGCCCGCCGCCCCGGTGCCACCAGCCCGCGGTCGCGCAGGCCGAACGCCAGCGCCCCGGACAGGGACGCCGCCCGATAGACCGCCAGCACCGGGGACCCAAGTGCTACGAGCGTGCGGATCATGTGGTCGAGATGCCCGTGCTCGGCGATGTCCAGCGGATTGCGGTCGTCGGTGCACAGGCACATGCCAAGCGCGGTGATGTCGGTCAGAAGCGGCTGCAGCGCCACCATGTCCTTCGACACCGACCCTTCGCGGATCAGGACCTGCATGCCGCGCTGCAGCTTCTCGCGCGCTTCCCCGGCGCTCGTCGCCTCGTGTTCCGTGCGGATGCCCGCCGCCACATAGGCATTCAGGTCGCGCCCCGACAGGAGCGGCGCATGGCCGTCGATGTGCCCGCCCTGGAACAGCGCGAGTTTCTCCATCGCGGCCGGGTCGCGGTGGATCACGCCGGGGTAGTTCATGAACTCCGCCAGCCCGATGCCCGAGGGGTGGCCGCGCAGCCCTGCGATGTCGGCGGCGGACAGCGTGGCGCCTGCGGTTTCCATGTGGGTGGACGGCACGCAGGACGACAGCTGCACCCGCAGGTCCATCAGCAGCCCTTCGGACGCGCGCTGGAACCAGCGCACCCCTTCGGCGCCCAAGACGTTCGCGATCTCGTGCGGGTCGCAGATCGCGGTGGTGATGCCGCGCGGCGTCACGCAGCGGTCGAACTCGACGGGCGTGATCAGGCTGCTTTCGACGTGCAGGTGGGTGTCGATGAACCCGGGCACCAGCGTCAGGCCCGTGACGTCGATGATCCGCGCCCCGTCGTAGGCGGCGCCGATGCCCACGATGGTATCGCCCACGAGGGCCACATCGCCGGGGATCATGGCGCCGGTCATCAGGTCGAAGACCTGCCCGCCGCGCAGCACGATGTCGGCGGGCACGTCCCCGCGCCCTGCCGCGATCCGCCGTTCCAGTCCGGCCATGGCCAGCGCCCTCCGTTGCCCGTCGCGGGCGGCAGCTTCGCGCCGCCGCCCGGGATGGGCAAGGGCCGCGGTCAGGCGGGCACGGGCAGCGGCTTCGCCCGGCCGCCCAGCGCCCGCTTCAGCGGCGGACCGGCGCGCAACAGGGCAACGCACAGGACCAGCCACAGCGCGCCCGCCGCGGCGACGGTCTGGCCCTGGGCCAGGAACAGCGCGGCCCAGGCGGCCTGGGTGGCCACCATCCCCACTTCGGCCAGCGCATAGCCCAGCCGCGGACGGCGGCGCGGCGCCGGGGACGGCGGCTGCACGGGCGCGGGTGCCTCGGGCACAAGCCCGGTCACCGCAGCGGTCTTGGGCGTGCGCTCGAACTCGGCGTGCATCGGGCCGAACAGCCCTTCCAGAAAGGCGCAGACGTGGTGCGCCAGCATCCCGGCGTTGACCACCAGATACGGCCCGACCCGCAGGAAACGCCGGAGGCGCGGCAGCACCCCGTCCCGCCCGGCATAGGTCGCCCGCGCCTGCACCGTGGACAGGGTGGCGGCGAATACGGCGAACCCCAGCGCCGGAGCCAGATACACCGTTAGCGCCGCGCCCATGCCGAAGGCGCCCAGCCACAGGCCCTGCGCGATCAGGAACGGCAGGACGCCGACCCAGATTGCCCAGAGCGGCCACTGCCAGCCGATGCACATCAGGTACAGGAGCATCATCCGCCGTCCGATGCCCGTCGGGTAGCGGGTGGCGAGCGTCCGCAGGTGCAGGCGCTGCAATTGCACCCAGCCTTGCGTCCACCGCTTTTGCTGCAGGCGATAGGCCGCGACGCTTTCGGGCAGTTCGGCGGGCACCACGATCTGCCCGACAAAGGTCGTGCGCCAGCCCGCGAACAGGGCGCGCATGGACAACTCGCAATCCTCGACCAGACTCGCCGAGCGCCAGCCGCCCGCATCGCGGATCGCATCGGCCCGCCAGATGCCCGCGGTGCCAGTGAAGTTGACGAACCCGAGCGTCGCCGACCGCCAGGCCATCTGCAGCGTGTGGTGGTCGTCCACCCACATCGCCTGCGCGCCCGTCAGGGGGGATGCGGCATCGTTCAGGTGGCCCCATTGCGCCTGCACAAGGGCAAGGTGGTCCTGCAAAGTGCCATCGGAGGTGTAGAAATGCGGGATCGACCGTTCTAGGAAGTCGGGCGGGGGCACGAAGTCGGCGTCGAGGATCGCGATGAACCGCGCCGCGGTCATGCGCCGCCCGGCTTCCAGCGCGCCGGCCTTGTAGCCGGTGCGGTCGCTGCGGTGGATCCAGCGGACCGGTACGCCGGTGTCGTTCCAGACTCGGGCACAGGTCGCCCGCACGTGGGCGCGGATCGCGGGATCGGTCGAATCGTCCAGCACCTGGATTTCCAGCCGCCCCGCAGGCCAGCGCATCCGGGCCGCGGCCTCGATGACCCGGGCAGCGACGGCATCCTCGTTGAACATCGGCAGCTGCACGCAGACGAGCGGCGTGTTGCCCGGAAGGCGCCCCGGCGCGCTGGGGCGGCGGCCGTGGAACAGGTAGCCCAGCCGCTCGACCAGGCCGAGGGCAAGGAACAACAGGATCACCGCGTAGGGCAGGTGCAGGAGCCCGGCCACGGGCAGCGCCCAGCCGCCCAGGGCCGCGCGGGCGTCACCGCCCAGGGCGGTCCAGGCGAACAGGGCCAGCCAAAGGGCGGCCAGGACAGCGGCCGGACGGCGCCATCCGGTGCGTGGTCGCGGGCGGTCGGGCAGGTTGGACGGGCGGGCGTCGGGCAAGGTGGGAGAGGTGGTCGTCATCGCTGGCGGCCTTCGGTCAGGGTGAGGATGTGGGTGGGGAGGGCGGTCAGGCGCCGGACGTCAGTCCGGCCCCTCGCGGCTGTGCCACGCGCCCGGCGACCGGGGCCCGCGCCGCCGTGGACAAGACGGCAGCGCGGGCGAGCGGACAGACGGTTGCTCAGGAGTGGGTCGGCCAGTCACCACCGTGCGCCCCTCATGCCGGAGCCGCGGAAGAACGGCCCGTTGGGTGGACGCACGGGCGGCCGTGCCTATTCCCGAAGATGTCAAAAGAATCGTGCGATGCGCGAAACAGCACCGACCGGCGGGGTTGCCCGGGGGCTGGGGTCGAGCGTTGGGGGGCTCAGTCCACCGGCACCAGCGCGCCGCGCCCGCCGATCACGCGAGCAGCGAGGGAGGCGCCCGTGGCGACGGCCTTTGCCATCGTGGCGCCGCCAAGGCGCGCGGCGAGGAAGCCCGCGTTGAAGCTGTCACCCGCGGCCGTGGTGTCCACGACCTGCGCCACCGGGGCGGTCGGGTGTTGCCCGGATTGCGGACCGTCGCGCCACAGGACCGGACCGGCGCCGTCCTTGACCACCACCGTCGACACGCCTGCGTAGCGGGCGAGCGTCGCCGCGTGGTCGGCATCGCCGAACCAGCGCGCCTCGTCCTCGAACGACGGCAGGGCGATGTCGGCCACGCCTGCCGCCTGCATCACCGCGCCGCACATGGCGTCGGCCGTGGGCCACAGGCGCGGGCGCAGGTTGGGGTCGAAGGCGACCGTGCCACCACCCGCCCGGAACGCGGCCAGCGCGTCCAGCAGGCGCGCGCGGTCGTCATCCGACAGGATCGCCAGCGTGATGCCGGACAGATAGGCGACCCGGGCCCCGTCCAGCGCTGCCGCGAGCACCGCCGGATCGGTGGCCAGCGTACGCGCCGCACTCTGCCCGCGCCAGTAGGCAAAGCTGCGTTCGCCCCCTGCCCCCAGTTCGATCAGGTACAGCCCCACGGTGCGATCCGCCCGCCGCGCGATGTGACCCGTGCCGATCCCCGCGTCCGACAGGAACCCGACCATACGGTCCGACACGCCATCGGTGCCGACCGCAGTCAGGTAGTCCACCGCCCATTCCACCGGCAGCCGCCGCCGCAGGTACCAGGCGGTGTTCATCGTATCGCCCGCGAACCCCATGCGGAAGGTGTCGCCTACGCCGGTTGGCGCCAGCTCCACCATGCATTCGCCGATGCAGACGATGCGGGTCATGGGGCCTCGGCTTCGGCATCGCCTTCGAACCAGTCGTGGTTCGCCGCGCGGATCCGGGCGATCTGGTCCAGGATGCGCGACAGGTGCACCCGCATCGCGGCCGCCGCGCCCTCGCCATCGCCGCGCGACAGGGGCGAAAAGATCGACAGGTGATCCTCGTAGGCCGAGCGGGACGCGAAGGACAGCGACAGCATCCGCACCCGGTCCATGTGCGATTTCATCTCGGCGATCAGGTCCCAGGCCAGCGCCACGCCCGCCCGGTCGCAGATGTCGCGGTGGAAGGCATCGTCGAGCGCGTGGAACGCGGCCTTCTCGCCCGCGGTGATCGCCCGGTCCTGTGCATGGAGGTTCGCCTCGAGCCGCCGCAGGTCGGCCGCCGTCATCCGCCGCGCGGCGGTGCGGACGGTTTCCACCTCGAGCGCGGTGCGGACGAAGCGCGCCTGCATCACGGCCGCCTCCGAGATCAGCGTGACCGTCGTCGCGCGCTGCGGACGGATCGACAGAAGGCCGAGCTTCGACAGCCGGTAGAACGCATCCCGCACCGGCTGGCGCGACACGCCCATCTGCGCCGCGACCTCGACCTCGGACAGGCGCGCACCGGGCGGCAGGTCCAGCGACAGGATGCGGCGGCGCAACTCGTCGAACACCTGGTCGGCGACCGAGGGGCGGCCCACCGGGACCACGGGCGTCAGCACCAGCCCGGCCCCCGGCGCAACGGTGTCGATGATCGGCATGTCCCCCCTCGTGCCTCGTTTCCGCAGGTCGTTGACAGGCATCATATGCTAGCATATTAGCCTATCGCAAGCGGGGAAGATGCCCCGCAGGGAGGATCCTTGAACGTGCCCCTGCTCGACCCCGACAGGCTGTTCCCGACCGATCCTGCTACGCGGGACCTGGCGCGGGACCTGTATGCGGGTGTGGCGGGGCTGCCCATCGTCAGTCCGCACGGCCACACCGACCCGCGCTGGTACGCGACTGACGAGGCCTTTCCCGACCCCGCGCAGCTGTTCGTGGTGCCCGACCACTACGTCTTCCGGATGCTGCACTCGCAGGGCGTGCCGCTCGCCGACCTGGGCGTACCGCGGCTGGACGGCGGGCCGGTCGAGACCGACGCGCAGACCATCTGGCGCCACTTCGCCGAGCGGTATCACCTGTTCCGCGGCACCCCGTCGCGCCTGTGGCTGGACCATGCGTTCGAGACGGTGTTCGGTCTGACCGACCGGCTGTCGGCAGCCACGGCGGATGCGTATTTCGACCATATCGCCGATTGCCTGACCAAGCCCGCGTTCCGCCCCCGGGCCCTGTTCGAACGCTTCGGGATCGAGGTGATCTCGACCACCGACGGCGCGCTCGACGACCTGTCCTGGCACGCCATGATCCGCGACAGCGGCTGGCACGGCCGGGTGATCCCTGCCTACCGCCCCGATGCTGTCGTGGACCCCGAGATGGCCGGCTTCGCCGCCAACGTGGAAGCCCTTGGCGCGCTGACCGGTGAAAACACCACCACCTGGACCGGCTACCTGGCCGCCCACCGCGCCCGGCGGGCGTTCTTCAAGACCTTCGGCGCGACCTCCACCGACCACGGCCACGCCACCGCCCGGACCGAGGACATGGCCACGCAGGATGCTGCCGCCCTGTTCGACAAGGCCCTTCGTGGGGCCTGCACGGCGGATGAAGCCGACGCCTTTCGCGGGCAGATGCTGACCGAGATGGCGCGGATGTCGCTGGACGATGGCCTGGTGATGCAGATCCACCCCGGATCGTTCCGCAACCACTCGGCGCCCGTCCTGGCCGCCCACGGCCGCGACAAGGGCTATGACATCCCGACCCGCACCGACTATGTCCGCGCGCTGCGTCCGCTGTTGTCGGCGGTGGGCGAACGGGCCGACCTGACGGTAATCGTCTTTACCCTCGACGAGACCGCCTATGCCCGCGAACTCGCGCCCCTTGCGGGCGTCTACCCCGCGCTCCGGCTTGGCCCCGCCTGGTGGTTCCACGACAGCCCCGAAGGCATGCGCCGCTACCGCGAGATGACGACGGAAACCGCAGGCTTTCCCAACACCGTGGGGTTCAACGACGACACCCGCGCGTTCCTGTCGATCCCCGCCCGGCACGACATGGCCCGCCGGGTGGACTGCGCCTTCCTCGCCACCTTGGTCGCCACCGGGCGACTAGGCCACGACGAAGCGCCCGAGGTCGCCCGCGACCTTGCCTATGGCCTGGCCAAGGCCGCCTACCGCCTGTGACGCACCATTAGGGAGGATACCATGCGCCACTTCAGAACAACCTTCGCGGCCCTGCTCGCCTCGGCCGCCCTTGCGGGCGCCGCAGCGGCGGAATGCGAGATCACGCTCCGCTCGTCCGACACGCACCCGGCGGGCTATCCGACCGTCGCCACGGTCGAACACATGGGCGCGCTGGTCAAGGAACGCTCGGCCGGGCGCATCTGCATCGAGGTGTTCCCGTCCGCCCAGCTGGGCGAGGAGCGCGACACCATCGAACAGACCAAGTTCGGCGTGATCGACATGAACCGCGTGTCGATGGGCCCGTTCAACAACATCATCGAGGAGACCAAGGTCGTCTCGCTGCCCTTCATCTTCCGCGACACCGGCCACATGCACCGGGTCATGGACGGCCCCATCGGGGACGAGATCCTGGCCGCGTTCGAACCGCACGGGTTCATCGGGCTGGCGTATTTCGACGGCGGGTCGCGGTCGTTCTACAACCGCGAACGCCCGATCCGCACGATCGACGATGTCGCGGGCCTGAAGATCCGCACCATGCAGTCCGACGTGTTCGTGGACATGATGGCGGCGCTCGGCGCGAACGCCACGCCGATGCCCTTCGGCGAGGTCTATTCCGCGCTGCAGACCGGCGTCATCGACGGGGCCGAGAACAACTGGCCGTCGTTCGAATCCTCGGGCCACTACGAGGTTGCGGGCTACTACACGCTGAACCAGCACCTGATCGTGCCCGAGGTTCTGGTGATGTCCAAGGTCACCTGGGACAAGCTGACGCCCGAGGATCAGGCGCTGGTGCGCCAGGCCGCGCGCGACTCGATCCCCGTGAACCGCGAGCTCTGGGCCGCGCGCGAGGCCGAATCCGAGGCCAAGGTGCGCGCCGCGGGCGTCGAGATCGTCGAGGACATCGACAAGACCCCGTTCATCGAGGCGATGGCGCCCGTGTACCAGAAGCACGCCAACACCCCCGTGCTGCAAAGCCTGGTCGAGCGCATCCAGGCGACCGAGTGACGGTCTGAGGGGCCGCGGCGCCGGGCGTTGTCGCCCGGCCCGCATGCCCGACCGGCGCGCGCCCCCTCCCCCTCGGGGGCGGGGGTCAACGCACCGCCTTGCCGGGCGGGGGGACCTCAGGTGACACCCCGGCGCCGCCCATCCTCGTCCCGCACCACAAGGGGCAGGACAGTTCTCTCTCCCCGGCCGCAGGCGCAGGGGCAGACACCCGCAACCAGGGACAGGACCATGCAGCAGACGATGGAACGGGTGGCGCTCGGGCTGGGCCGCGTGGCCACGCTGGCGCTCTGGCTGGCAGGGGTGGCGCTGGTCGCCATGACCGCGGTCATCATGGCGCAGGTGGTGTTCCGCTACGCGCTGAACAGCTCGATCGTGTGGTCGGAACCGCTGGCCGTCATCCTGATGGGCTGGTTCATCTTCCTTGGCGCCGCCGTGGGCATCCGCGAGGGCTACCACCTGTCCTTCGAGATCCTGCTTCAGGTCCTGCCGCCGCGCGCCAAGACCGTCTGCTACACCCTGTCGGACCTCCTGGTGGGCGGCTTCGGTGTCGGCATGGCGATCTACGGCGGGCAACTCGCCGCCTCGGCCGCCGGGGTCACCCTGCCCACGCTCGGCGTCACGGGCGCGGTCGATTTCCTGCCGCTCCTGATGGGCGGCGTGCTGATCGTCCTGTTCTCGGCCGAACGGCTGGCCCGCCGCGCCGCGGGCCTGCCCACCGCCCGCTTCGGCGAGGTGGACCTGTCGCAACCCGGCACGCAAGGGGTCTGACGTGGAACTCTGGGTCCTGTTCGGCACCTTCGCGATGCTTCTCCTGATCGGCACGCCGGTCGCCTTCTGCCTCGGCATCGCGGCCTTCGCGACGGTCCTCTACATGGACCTGCCGCCAATGGTGGTGTTCCAGCGCCTGAACTCGGGCGTGTCGGTGTTCGCGCTCATGGCGATCCCGTTCTTCATCTTCGCAGGCGAACTGATGGTCCGGGGCGACATCGCGCGCCGCCTTGTGGCGCTGGCGGGGGGGCTTGTGGGGCACCTCAAGGGCGGGCTCGGACAGGTCAACATCTCGGCCTCGGTGCTGTTCGGCGGCATCTCGGGCTCGGCCGCGGCAGATGCGTCGGCCATCGGCGGGCTGATGGTCCCGCAGATGAAAGCCAAGGGCTATGGCGTGGACTATGCGGTGAACATCACCGTGGTGTCGTCGATCATCGCGCTGCTCATTCCGCCCAGCCACAACATGATCATCTACGCCATCGCGGGCGGCGGGCGGATTTCCATCGCCGACCTGTTCACGGCCGGGATCATCCCCGGGCTGATGCTGGCCCTGTCGCTGATGACGGCAGCGTGGATCGTCGCCCGCCGCCGCGGCTACCCGACGGACCCGTTCCCGGGCTGGCTGGCCGTGGCGGGGCTGTTGGTGAACGCGGTACCGGGGCTCCTGCTCATCGGGATCATCTTCTTCGGCGTGCGGTCCGGCATCTTCACCGCCTCCGAATCGTCCTGCATCGCGGCGGTCTATGCGCTGCTGGTCACGACACTGGCCTACCGCACCATGTCCTGGCCGAACTTCGTTGCCGCCACCATGGCGGCGGTGCGCACGACCGCCATGGTCCTGATGGTGATCGGCTGCGCCGCGGCCTTCGGCTGGCTGATGGCGCTTCTCAAGGTGCCCGCCAGCATGATCGCGGCGATGCAGGGGATCAGCGACAACCCCATCGTGATCCTTCTGCTGATCAACCTGATCCTGCTGCTCCTTGGCACCTTCATGGACATGTCGCCCCTGATCGTGATCACCACACCGATCTTCCTGCCCGTCGCCACCGCCTTCGGCGTCGATCCGGTGCATTTCGGCGTCATCATGATCCTGAACCTCGGGATCGGCCTGTGTACGCCCCCCGTCGGCGCGGTGCTGTTCGTGGGCTGCGCGGTTGGGCGCATCGGCATCGGGCAGGCCATGCGCACCATCTGGCCCTTCTACGGCGCGGCCTTCGTGACGCTCATGCTCGTCACCTACATCCCCGCCCTGTCCCTCTGGCTGCCCTCGCTGTTCCGATGACACCCACTTTCCCGGAAATCGCGACCGACCCCGGCGTCACCCGCCAGGTCCTGACCCAAACGCCCGACCTCATGGTGGTGGCGTTCCGCTTCGCCCACGAAGGCGCCCAGGGGCGCCTGCACCAGCACCCGCACGTCCAGTCAACTTACGTCACCTCGGGCCGCTTCCGCTTCACCGTGGGCGACACGGACCGCGACATCGGCCCCGGCGACGCCCTGGTGATCCCCGGCAACACGCCGCATGGGTGCCTGTGCCTCTCCCCCGGTACGCTCATCGACACCTTCACCCCCCGCCGCGACGACTTTCTCTGACCCCTTCATCCTTGCCGAAATACCCTCGGGGGGTGCGGGGGGCAGACAGCCCCCCGCCCTCGCCCGGCCCGCCAAAGGGACCACCGCCATGCTGACCGTCGAAACCCGCCCCGCCGTCTCACCGTCCGAGGCGCGCACCCTCGACACCCGGGGCCTGCGCGCCGCCTTCCTGGCCGAGGGGCTGTTCCAGACCGGCCAGATCCGCCTCTGCTACACCCATTACGACCGGATGATCGTCGGCGGCGTGGTGCCGGGCGACGCGCCCCTGACGCTGGACCACGTCAGGGAAACCGGCACCGCCAGCCTTCTCGACCGCCGGGAACTGGCCATCGTCAACATCGGCGATACCGGCACCGTCACGGCGGCAGGCCAGACCCACGCCATGGACCGGGGTGATGTCCTGTACCTCGGGATGGGCACGGGTCCCGTCACCTTCGCGGGCGCGGGGCGGTTCTACCTGACCTCGGCCCCCGCGCACGCCACGCACCCGACCCGCCTGATCCGCATCGGCGACGCGAAGCAGGTCAAGCTCGGCAGCGCAGAGACCTGCAACGACCGCACCATCTACCAGTTTGTCCACCCCGACGTGATGCCGTCCTGCCAGCTGGTCCTTGGCTACACCCGCTTCGCGCCGGGGTCGGTCTGGAACACCATGCCAGCCCACCTGCACGACCGGCGGATGGAGGCGTATCTCTACTTCGACCTCGCCGAAACCGCCCGCGTGTTCCACATGATGGGCGAGCCGTCCGAAACCCGCCACCTCGTCGTCCGGAACGAGGACGCGGTCCTGTCGCCGCCCTGGTCGATCCACTGCGGCGCGGGCACGGGCGCCTATACCTTCATCTGGGCGATGGCAGGCGACAACGTGGATTACCGCGATGTCGAGATGGTGGCGATGGAGGACCTGCGGTGATCTCGTTCTCGCTTGCCGGGCGCCATGCGCTGGTTACGGGGGCGAACACCGGCATCGGGCAGGCCATTGCCATTGCGCTGGCCGCCGCGGGCGCCCGCGTCACCTGCGCCGCCCGGCGCGACTGTGACGAGACGCTTGCCGCGATCCGCACCGCAGGGGGCCGGGCCGACGCGCTGGCGCTCGACTTCGACGACCCGATGGCCGCCACCCGCGGCCTGTTCAACGCGGCGGACTACGACATCCTCGTGAACAACGCCGGGATGATCCGCCGTGCCGACGCCACCGACACGACCGAAGCCGACTGGGACGATGTCCTGAGCCTGAACCTCAAGGCCGCGTTCTTCACGTCGCAGGCGTTTGCCCGCGCCGCACTTTCCCGCAAGGCCCCCGACCGGGGCGCCAGGGCCAAGATCGTCAACATCGCCTCGCTCCTGTCGTTCCAGGGCGGGATCCGGGTCCCCGCCT
>DBBA01000262.1 GCA_002291955.1 Rhodobacteraceae bacterium UBA996
AGGTGCGCAAGTCGTTCGGCGAGGTGCATGTCATCCCGGGCGTGGACCTGGACATCGCGGATGGCGAGTTCGTGGTGTTCGTGGGGCCATCGGGCTGCGGCAAATCCACGCTGTTGCGGCTGATCGCGGGGCTCGAGGATACGACGTCGGGCCAGATCCTGATCGACGGGCGGGACGCGACCGACCTGCCGCCGGCCAAGCGCGGGCTGGCGATGGTGTTCCAGTCCTATGCGCTGTACCCGCACATGAGCGTGAGGAAGAACATCGCCTTTCCGCTGAAGATGGCGGGGATGGACCGGGCCGAGCAGGACCGGCGGGTGGAACGCGCGGCGAAGGTGCTGAACCTGACGCCGTACCTGGACCGGCGGCCGGGGCAGTTGTCGGGCGGCCAGCGGCAGCGGGTGGCCATCGGGCGGGCCATCGTGCGGGAGCCGGCAGCGTTCCTGTTCGACGAACCGCTGTCGAACCTTGATGCCGCGTTGCGGGTGGGCATGCGGCAGGAGATCACCGAACTGCACCAGTCGCTGAAGACCACGATGATCTATGTGACGCACGATCAGGTGGAAGCCATGACCATGGCCGACAAGATCGTGGTGCTGAATGCCGGCCGGATCGAGCAGGTCGGCACCCCCCTGGACCTGTACCGCGCGCCGCGGAACCTGTTCGTGGCAGGCTTCATCGGGTCGCCGCGGATGAACTTCGTCACCGGCGACTGGGCCGCGCGGCATGGCGCGGCGACCATCGGCATCCGGCCCGAGCATATCGACATCACCGATGCGGGCCCGTGGGAGGGCACCGTGGGTCTGGCTGAACACCTCGGGTCCGACACGTTCCTGAAGGTCGCGGTCGATGGGGTCGGCACGCTGAACGTGCGCGCGAGCGGCGAGGTCGGGCGCAACTTCGGCGACCGGGTGCGGCTTGCCCCGCAGGCGGATCGCATCCATCGCTTCGATACCGACGGAAAGGCCATGACATGAGACTTGCAGGCAAGGTTGCGCTGATCACCGGGGGCGCGCGGGGCATCGGGCGGGCCATTGCCGCGGCCTATGTGGCGGAGGGCGCGCGGGTCGCGGTGGCCGACCGGCTGGCGCACGAGGCGGCGGAGACGGCGGCGGCGCTGGGCGCCAGCGCCATGGCGGTCGGCATGGATGTGACCGACGTCGCCTCCATCGCCGCGGGCGTTGCGGCGGTCGAGGGCGCCTGGGGCGGGATCGACATCCTCGTGAACAACGCGGGCATCTTCAACATGGCGTCGATCGACCGGATCACGGTCGAGGATTACCGCCGCCAGTACGACGTGAACGTGGGCGGCACGATCTTTGCCGCGCAGGCGGTCGTGCCGGGGATGAAGCGGCGCGGCGGCGGGGTCATCGTCAATTTCGCCAGCCAGGCCGGGCGGCGGGGCGAGGCGAATGTCACCATCTATTGTTCCACCAAGGCGGCGGTGATCTCGGTCACGCAGTCGCTGGCGCTGGAGCTGGCGAAGGACAACATCCGGGTGAACGCCATCGCGCCCGGCGTGATCGACACGCCCATGTGGGACGTGGTCGATGCCCAGTTCGCGCAGTACGAGGGCAAGGCCAAGGGCCAGAAGAAGCGCGAGGTGGGGCTGGCCGTGCCGATGGGCCGGATGGGCATGCCCGAGGATATCGCGGGGCCTGCCGTGTTCCTCGCGTCGGACGACGCGCGCTATGTGACCGCCCAGACGTTGAACGTCGATGGCGGCAACTGGATGAGCTGAGATGGCCATCCTCCCCCATGTGCAGGGCCCCGCCTATGACCGGGCGCGGCTGACCCCCGGCATCGTGCACATCGGGCTTGGCAACTTTCACCGCGCGCACATGGCGGTCTATCTGGACGACCTGTTCGCGCAGGGGCGCGACCATGACTGGGCGATCCTGGGCGCCGGGGTGCGGGCGGCGGATGCCCGCATGCGGGACGCGCTGCGGGCGCAGGACTGCCTGTCCACGGTGATCGAGCTGGACCCCGCGGGCAAGACCGCGCGGCGCATCGGGGCGATGGTCGATTTCCTGCCCGTGGAGCCCGACAACCCCGCGCTGATCGCGGCCATGGCCGACCCCGCGATCCGCATCGTGTCGTTGACGGTCACCGAGGGGGGGTACTACGTCGATCCCGCAACGGGGCAGTTCGACCCCGCCCATCCGGATATCCGGGCGGATGCCGCCGCGCCCGACCGGCCCGCGACGGCGTTCGGCGCCATCGTCGCCGCGCTGAAGGCTCGTCGGGCGGCGGGTGTGGTGCCGTTCACCGTCATGTCCTGCGACAACCTGCCGGGCAACGGCCATGTGACCGCCGCCGCCGTCACCGGTCTTGCGCGCCTGTCCGACCCGGGGCTTGCCGACTGGATCGCGGCGCACGTCGCCTTCCCGAACGGGATGGTGGACCGGATCACGCCCGCGACCGGTCCGCGCGAGCGGGCCATTGCCGCCGGGTTCGGGCTGGCCGACGACCCCGTGCCCGTCACCTGCGAGCCGTTCCGGCAATGGGTGCTGGAGGACAACTTTCCCGCAGGCCGCCCGGCGTGGGAGGCGGTGGGCGTGACCTTCACCCCCCATGTCCATGCCTTCGAGGCGATGAAGATCCGCATCCTGAACGGCGGGCATGCGATCATCGCCTATCCCGGGGGCCTTCAGGGGATCGAGTACGTCCACGAGGCGATGGCCGACCCGACGATCCGGGCCTACCTGACCGCGGTCGAGACGGACGAGATCCTGCCGGTGGTGCCGCCCGTGCCGGGGCAGGACCTGGGCGCCTATCTGGACCTGATCGTGGAGCGGTTTTCCAACCCCGAGGTGGCGGACACCGAACGGCGGCTGTGTCTGGACGGGTCGAACCGGCAGCCGAAGTTCATCATCCCGTCGATCCGCGACAACCTGGCCCGCGGGGTGATGCCCACCGGGCTGGTGCTGGAATGTGCGCTGTGGTGCCGGTACTGCGCGGGCGTGGACGAGGCGGGGCGGGTGATCGAACCGAACGATCCGAACTGGGAGCGGCTGGTGGCGGCGGCGCAGGCGGCGCGGTCCGACCCGTCGGCGTGGCTTGCGCAGCGCGACATCTATGGCGATCTGGCCGATCATGCCGGGTTCGCCGACGCCTTTGCCCGCGCGCTGGGCGAGGTCTGGGCGCAGGGGTCGGGGGCTGCCATGCGGGCCTGGCTGGCGGGCCGTCCGGCGCATGGATGAGTCAAGTTCGCAGGATCGGGCGCTGGAGGCGCGCTATCGCGGCTACCTCGATTGCCTGAACCGTCGCGACTGGGCGGCCTTGGGCGATTTCGTGGCCGAGGGCGCGGTGCACAACGGGCGCGTGCTGGGACTGGCGGGGTATCGCGCGATGCTGGAAGGCGACGTGGCCGCGATCCCGGATCTGGCGTTCCGGCCTGCGCTGGTGGTGGTGCAGGCGCCGCATGTCGCCTGCCGGCTGGTGTTCGACGTGACGCCCGCGGGCGATCTGTTCGGGCTGCCCGTCGCCGGGCGGCGCGTGCGCTTCGACGAGAACGTATTCTACCGGTTCGATGATGCGGCCCGGATCGCGCAGGTCTGGTCGGTGATCGACCGGGCGGGCGTGGTGGTGGTCTGAGGGGGGCAGGGGATGCGGGGACTGGTGTTTCGCGCAGGGCAGGCCGTGGCGGTGGAGACGCTCCCCGACCCCGCGCCCGGCCCGGGCGAGGTGGTGATTGCCGTGCGCGCCAGCGGCATCTGCCACACGGATATGGAGATCCTGCGCGGCAACTACGGCGCGGCGGCCTTTCCGCTGGTGCCGGGGCACGAGTTTGCGGGCGAGGTCGTGGCGCTGGGGTCCGGGGTCGCGTCGGTCGCCGTGGGGGACCGGGTGGTGGTCGATCCCAATATCGGCTGCGGGGTGTGTCCCGCGTGTCTGCGGGGCCGGGTGAACCTGTGCCAGCGGCTGCGCGCCTGTGGCGTGACGCGGAACGGCGGGTTCGCGGCGTTCTGCGCGGTGCCCGCCGACCGGCTGGTGGCGGCGGGTGACCTGGACTGGCCGGTGGCGGCGCTGGCGGAACCCCTCGGCTGCGTGCTGAACGGGCTGTCGCCGATGGCGGGGCGCGACTGCGGCCGGGCGCTGGTGTTCGGCGCGGGGCCGATCGGGCTTCTGATGGCGCTGGCCCTGCGCTGGACCAAGGGCGCCGAGGTGACCGTGGTGGACCTGTCGCCCGACCGGCTGGCGCTGGCCGGACGCTTCGGGTTCTCCGCCGTGGCAGCGGGGTCCGATGCGTTGGCGGGGATGGCACGGTCGATGGACCTGGTGGTGGACGCGACCGGCGTGCCCGCGGTGGCGGACGGGCTTCTGGGATACGCCTGCGACGGAGGCGCGGCGCTGCTGTTCGGGGTCTGCCCGCAGTCAGCCCGCATCGAGGTATCGCCGTTCGAGATGTTCCGCCGCCAGCTGTCGCTGTTCGGCACCCATTCCCTGAACCACGACATGCGGGCCGCGATGCCCCTTCTGGCCGCCCATGGCGCCGAGGCCGCGCGGATCGTCAGCCACCGGATGGACCTGGACGGGATCGCCGCGGCCTTCCGGCAGGGCGTGCCCGCCGGCGCGCTGAAGGTGCAGCTGGGGACCTGATGTTTGCAACCGACATCGCGGTGATGCGCGCCATCGCCGCGCGCGACACGGCGATGCGGCGGGTGCCGCGGGGCGTGCTGCGTGCGGGGCTGGCGGATCTGGCGGCCACCGCCACGCCCGATGCCTTTGCGCTGGCGGCGATGCGGGTCATGGCGTTGGGCGGCAACGGGCACACGCGGGCGATCCCGAACAATGTGGTGCGCTGCGCGCCCCTGCGGATCGTCTGGCTGGCGGACGGGCCATGTGTGGTCGAGGGCCCGCAGGCAGGGGCGCGGCTGGTGGCGGTGAACGGCATGCCGGTGGCCGAGGTATTCCACCGCCTGCGCCCGTTCCTGGCGGGGAGCGATGCCCGCGCCCGGTCGCTGGCGGGGTTTCTGCTGGCCTGGCCCCCGGCGGTGGCGGCGGTGACGGGGGGGGACGGGCGTCCTGTCGTCTGGACGCTGGAACGGGACGGCGCGCTGTCCGACCTGACCGGCGGCGCGACGGTGGCGGCGGATGCGCCCTATCCCGTGCCGGACCGAGGCGCGGTCCACCTGCTGCTCGCGCGCGGGTTTCCGGGCGGGGCGCCGCAGCCGCAGGACGGGGTCGCGCTGCATCGTCTGCCGGGCGACGCCTGGTACCTGCGCATCGCTGACCTTGCCGCCGCGCCGCCCGCGACCATCGCGGCGCGCCTGCGGAACTGTGCCACGGCACTTCAGGGCGCGGACCGCCTGATCGTCGACCTGCGCGGCAACCCCGGCGGCAGCTTCTTCGGCGCGGCGGACTTTGCCCGCACCCTGCCACAGGTCGCGCCCCGCCTGCGCACGGCGTTGCTGGTGGACACATACACCTTCTCGGCCGCCATCGTCACCGCGGCGCTTCTGAAAGTGCATGCGGGCGCCCGGCTGGTGGGCGAGGAGATGGGCGATACCCCCGCCTTCCATGCCGAGGGCGGGACCATCGTGCTGCCGCAGTCGCGGCTGGCGATCCGCCATTCCGACGGCTGGCACGACTGGGCCACCGGTACGCCCGATCCGCGCCGCACCCCGCCGGTCATCGCGGCCGTGATGGTGGCGGCGGGGTCCCTCCTCCCGGATGTGGCGGCGGCCCCCGCGGCGGCCGACCTGATCGCGGGCCGGGATGTGGCGCTTGCGGCCGCGCGGGCGCTTGTCGCGGGCTGACAGGGCTGTAGGGTCGGCCGGACACGCACCCCACCCGGATCACCGCTGCCCCCGTGCCCATGACGCCCGACGCCGCCGCCATCGCCGCCCTCTTCACCCGGTCCGACGGGCGCTACCTGTTCGCGCGCTGGGGGCGGCCCATCGCGCCCGTGGCCTTCGGGGTCGAGGACACCACGCTGAGCGTGCTCAAGGACGCGCTGGCGGCGGTCTGCGCGCTGTCCGGGCATCCGATGGCCGACATCGACCCGGAGCTTGGCGCGAACCTGATGTTCTTCTTCGTGCAGGACTGGCAGGAACTGCTCGACGTGCCGAACTTCGATCGGCTGATCGACGGGCTGGCGCCGCTGGTCGCACGCCTGCAGGCGGCGGGCGCGAACCAGTACCGGGTGTTCCGCTTCGATGCGGACGGCGCGATCAAGGTCTGCTTCGTGTTCGTGCGGATGGACGGCGACCTGGGCGCCATTCCGGCCGGCGACCTGGCCCTGCACGAGGCCGCGCAGGCGATGCTCTTGTGGTCGGACACCGCCTTTGCCGCGCGCACGGTGCTGGCCCGGACCGAGGCAGGCGCGACGGTCCTCGCGCCCGACCTGGGTCCGGTGCTGCGGGCGGCCTATGACCCCGTCATGCCCGCCTTCGCCGACGATCCCGCCCACGCCCTGCGGCTGGCGGCCCGGGTCGGGCGGGCGCAGTAGGGTGCCGCGTCAGACCTTGCCCGGCTTCGATCCGGTGGACGGAACGGTCACGCCCGGCTTCGGCGTCAGCTTTTCCTTCTTCGGCTTCTTGGCTTCCTTGTTGCCCTTGTTCATGCCCTTGGCCATGGGGACCTCCTCCTGTGCCCGCGGGCGGCCCCTTGCGCGACGGCGCAAGCGGACCTAGCCCGTCGTTCCCATGACACACCGTTTCACCGTCCGCGTCTACTACGAGGACACCGATCTGGCCGGGATCGTGTACTACGCGAACTACCTGCGCTTCATCGAACGGGCGCGCACCGAATGGGTCCGCACCCTGGGGATCGACCCGACCCGCCTGCTCGAGGAGACGGGGATCGTGTTCGCCGTGTACCG
>DBBA01000081.1:0-2174 GCA_002291955.1 Rhodobacteraceae bacterium UBA996
GGATCAGAGCTTGCCTTCGTCCTCGAAGACCTCGGTCCAGTCGGCGATCAGGCCGTCGAGGGCTTCCTGCGCGGTGCCCTGGCCCGCCACCACGTAGTTGTGGATGCGTTCCTGCATCGCCAGCAGGAGCGAGGCATAGGCCGGTTCCTGCCAGAAGTCCTGCACGTTCGCCATCGCCTGCAGGAAGTCGCCCGCGAAGGGCGCGCTGTTGACGAAGTTCGGGTCGTTCAGCACCGCGTTGTGGCAGGAATAGCCGCCCATCGACCACCAGCGCGCCTGCACGTCCGGGTCGGCGAACCACTTGATGTATTCCAGCGCCTGCTCCTGCTGGTCGGAGTAGCTGACGACCGAGATGCCCTGCCCGCCCAGCGTGGACGCCTGCACGTTCTGGCCGGGGTTCACGAAGAAGTCGATCTTGTCGCCGCCCACGTTCGGGTCGGCATAGAGGCCCGGGAAGAAGGCGAACCAGTTCATTGCCATGGCCACCTGGCCCGACTTGAAGGCGTCGAGCGACTGTTCCATGTAGGCGTTGTCATAGCCCGGCGGGGTGCAGCAGTCGTAGAGCGCCTTGTAGAACTCGAGCCCCGCCACGGCTTCCGGCGAATTCACCGCCCCTTCCATGTCGTAGCTGCCCGGCGTGTTCTCGTACTTGAACCCGAAGGTGTAGAGCGCGCCGGTCGCGCCCATGGTGATGCCTTCCGATCCCCGCTCGGTGAAGATCGAGGCGCCATAGACCGTCTGCCCGTCGATCTCGCGACCCTGGAAGAACTTGGCGATGTCCATCAGTTCCATCTGGGTCGTCGGTTCGGCGAGCGGGCGGCCATACTCGGCCTGGAACGCCTCCTGCAGTTCGGGCCGCGCGAACCAGTCCTTGCGGTAGAACCAGCCGTTCGCGTCCCCCATCGCGGGCAGCGCATAGTAGTTCGGCGTGCCCTTGGGCCAGGTCGAATAGGCATAGACGGTCGCGGGCGCGAAATCGTCCATCGAGATGCCGTTCGCATCGAAGAAGTCGTTGAGCTTGACGTAGTGGCCGTTCTCGGCGCCGCCGCCGATCCACTGGCTGTCCCCGATCAGCAGGTCGCACAGCTGCCCGCCCGAATTCAGCTCGTTCAGCATCCGGTCGGCGAAGTTCGGCCACGGAACGAACTCGAACTGCATCCCGATGCCGGTCTTCTCGGTGAAGTCCTTGGACAGCTCGACGAGCGCGTTCGCCGGGTCCCAGGCGGCCCAGCACAGCGTCAGGTCCTGCGCCTGGGCACCCGAGGCCCCGGCGACAAGCGCAGCCACCGCGGTGGCGGACAAAATCCGTGTCTTCATGGCGACGATCCTCCCTGATGCGCCCATGCGGGGTTCACCCCGCTTCTTGCAGGGACACGATAGCCCGAGGGCGGCGGCGCTGTCCACGGATTTCTGAGGTACGTCCCTCAAAACTCGGCCGCGCAGGCGGACAGCGGCCCGGCAAGGCCAGAGCACGGGGCGATCCGCCGCGCGCACGGGGCGGGTGCGCCCGTCGTGCGGACCGGGTCAGACCTGTGGAACGGGTCAGTCGTTCGGGGCGGACAGGCGCGCCCATTCGCGGCGCACCAGACGGCGGATGCTGCGGGTCAGCTCCTCGCCCAGGGGGCCGCGCAGTTCCGCCCGGATCGTGTCGGACACCAGCGCCCGGACCTCGGCCGCCAGGGCCGGGTCAAGCCCGTGATCCGTCCCGGGCCCTGCCGGGAGCAAGGACGCATCCGCATGACGGGCGACGGGCAGGTCGGCGGGCAGGTCGGCGGGCGCAGGACCGGCGGGGGCAAGATCGGCGGGAGGATGGCCGGTGCCCATCCCGTCCGGAGCATCCGGATCCGGCCCGGTATCGGGCGGAAACGCCACCAGATCGCCCGCCGCGGCGGCAGACGGCTGGTCCGCGGCGTCCACGACCTGCGGTCCCGGGGTGTGGTCGCCCTCGCCCGCGTGCGGCGCGATGGTGCCCGTATCCGGCCCGGGGTCGTCTGCCCACGCTGCGCGGTCATCGGCCCGGGGGTCCGCATCCCCGGGCCACAGGGCATCCGCATCCGCATCGGCGACCGCCGCGGTCCCCGCACCCGCGACCTCGTCCGCAAGCGCGCCAGCATTCCCGTCGGCCATGTCGTCCAGCATCCCGGCGGCCACCCCGTCGGCCATCTCATCGGCCA
>DBBA01000081.1:2499-4742 GCA_002291955.1 Rhodobacteraceae bacterium UBA996
TCGGCCAACTCTTCGGGCAGCGTGCCGAACGCCTTGAGCGATTCGGCCGCGATCCAGGCCCGCACTTCCGCCGGACCAAGCCGCGGCTGCAATCCGCTGCCCTCGCGCGTGGCCGGTCCATCCCGCCACTGCGCCGCCGACGGCGCCCCCTCTGCCACCCCGACCGGCGCGGTTCCGGGGGCCGGGTCGCCGCCATCGGGTTCCAGCGTCGCCTCGTCCCGCGCCAGCGCCGCCTCGAGCTCGGCGATCCGCTCCTCGAGCGAGGGCGGACGGCGCGTCGGGGAACCGGGCACAGCCGCCCGCGGGGCCGGACGCCAGACCACCTCGGGCGCGCGCGCGGACTCGGGCGCGGGCGCGGGCTCGGGGGCGTGCAAGGAGGCGGGGGCAGAGGCGGGCACCGGATCGCCCCCCGCGCCATCCTGCGCCGGGTCCGCCGCCCGGACCGGAGTGTCGGGGAAAGGCGCGTCAGGGACGGGCACCGCATCGCGCCCCCCCTCATCGGGCAGCACGACCGGATCGGACAACAAGAGCGGCGCCGACCATGCGGCCACGCGGGGATCGTCGGTCAGGTCCGGACCGGCCGACACCGAATCCTCCCGTCCCGGCACACGCGCGGGATCGGTCAGCACCAGCGGTGGCGCCCCCGCGCCCGCCGGACGCGGCGCGGCCATCCCGGCATCCATCCGCACCATGGCATCGGGGTTCAGGACCAGCTTGCGCGCCGGTCGCGCAGGGGTCGCGCCGCGGACATCGTCCGGCATCGCCCCGGGCCAGACCGCCTGCGGTCCGGTGCCCGCCTCAGGCCCCGGATCGGTCGCGTCATCCCGCAGCAGGCGCCGGATCGACGCGAGCACGCCCTCGATCTCGCCGTTCGACATCTGGCCGGACATCGCTGCACCTCCCGGTCATCCCGCGCGCGCCTGCGCGCACCCGCCAAGGCTGACGCACACCCTCCCCGCCGAAGACTGCACCCCCACCACGCAACAAAGCGTTAATGGATGCCCCCGGCATCGGCAATGCACAGCCGCCGCATCGCTGTCGCGGATGGTGCTGCCGGTGAGGATTGAACTCACGACCTCTCCCTTACCAAGGGAGTGCTCTACCACTGAGCTACGGCAGCGTGCCGGTGCGAGGCGTCCCGATCACAGGGGGCGCCGCAGGTGGCGCTCCTCTAGCGCCCGGGCGCCGCGGGTGCAAGCGCGCTGTGCGGCCCCTCAGCCATAGCGTTCCTCGGTCCAGGGGTCGCCGCGCATGTGGTAGCCGTTGCGTTCCCAGAACCCGGCGCGGTCGGCGGGGATGAAGTCGATGGCCTTCAGCCACTTCGCGCTCTTCCAGAAGTACAGGTGCGGCACCACCGCGCGCATCGGCCCACCGTGGGCGGCGGTCAAGGGCTGGCCGTCCCAGTGGGTGGCCAGGATCGCATCCTCGGCCGCGAAATCGGCGAGGGGAAGGTTCGTGGTGTAGCCGTCATGGGACGACAGCATCACATGCGTTGCCGCAGGGAGCGGCATCGCCAGGTCCAGCAGGTCACGCACCAGCACCCCGCGCCAGCGGTTGTCGTAGCGCGACCAGGTGGTGACGCAGTGGATGTCCGTCGTCAGGTCGGTCTGCGGCAGGCGCCCGAAGGCCGCCCAATCGAGCGACAGGCGGGTCTCCACCAGCCCCGTGACGTCCAGCCGCCAGGTCTCCAGCCGCACCGCGGGCTCGGTGCCCAGGTCGAGCACGGGCCAGTTCGTGACCACGTGCTGCCCGGGCGGCAGCCGGTCCTGATCCCGCCGCGCCACGCGCCCCGTCAGCGCCCGGCCCTGCGCGGCCCAGGCGCGTTTCGTGCGCGTCAGCTTGCTGTCGTCGGGGGGCAGGTCATCGGCCATCGGCTACTCCGCCGGTTCGGTCGCCGGGACGGATGCCGCCTCGATCTCGGCGGCCTTGGCCTCGCACAACTCCACGATGTGGTCGATCATGCCGTCATTGCCCAGCTTGTGGCTCTGCTTGCCGGCAAGGTAGACCATGCCCGCGTCCTTGCCGCCGCCGGTGAAGCCCACGTCGGTCATCAGGGCCTCGCCCGGGCCGTTCACCACGCAGCCGATGATCGACAGGCTCATCGGCGTCTTGATGTGGGCAAGCCGCTTTTCCAGCGCCTCGACCGTCTTGATGACGTCGAAGCCCTGCCGCGCGCAGGACGGACAACTGATGATGTTGATCCCGCGGTGCCGCAGCCCGAGCGACTTCAGGATCTCGTAGCC
>DBBA01000082.1 GCA_002291955.1 Rhodobacteraceae bacterium UBA996
GGCGGGATGCGCGTGTCCACGATCCGGTTCACGAAGGACGAGTTCGCGCTGTTTTCCAGCAGGCGCCGTACCAGATAGGCCAGAAGGTCACGGTGTGCGCCAACGGGGGCGTAGATGCGGCAGCGCGTGCCGTGGTGCGCATGCAGGATGTCGTGCAGCCGCTCGCCCATGCCGTGCAGGCGCTGGAACTCCCAGTCGGTGCGCCCGCCCGCCATGTGGAGGATCGCGGCTGCGCTCTGGGCATTGTGGGTCGCGAACTGGGGATAGAGCCGCTCGGCGTCCAGCAGGCGCCGCGCGCAGGCAAGGTAGCTGATGTCGGTCGCTTCCTTGCGCGTGAACACCGGGAACTCGGGCAAGCCCAGCGTCTGCGCGCGCTTGATCTCGGTATCCCAGTAGGCGCCCTTGACCAGCCGCACCATCAGGCGCCGGTCGGCACGTGCCGCCAGCGCGTCGAGCCAGTCGATGACGGGCAGCGCACGGCGGCCATAGGCTTGCACGACCACGCCGAACCCGTCCCACCTGGCCAGTCGCGGATCGGCCAATACCGCCTCGATCACGTCGAGCGAAAGCGAAAGCCGGTCAGCCTCTTCCGCGTCGATGTTGAAGCCGATCCCGGCACGGGCGGCCTGCGCGGCAAGGTCCTGCACCCGGGGGACGAGGTCGGCCATCACGCGGGCCTTCTGCGCGTCCTCGTAGCGCGGATGCAGGGCCGACAGCTTGACCGAGATGCCGGGGTTCGCCCGGATGTCGGGACCGCGGACGGCGCCCGCGATGGCGGTAATGGCCCCGGCATAGGCGGCGCGGTAGCGTTCGGCATCGTCCGCGGTGCGCGCGGCCTCGCCCAGCATGTCGTAGCTGTAGGTGTAGCCGCGCGCTTCCTGCGCGCGGGCGCGGGCCATGGCGGCGGGCATGTCCTCGCCCAGCACGAACTGGCGGCCCATCTCCTTCATGGCGCGGGCGACCGCCGCCCGGATCACCGGTTCGCCGAGGCGCCGGATCGCGCCGCGCAGGCGGCCGACCACACCGGGCGGGCTGTCGTCCAGCACCCGGCCGGTCAGCATCAAGGCCCAGCTGGAGGCGTTGACCAGGGGCGATGCCGACTGCCCCAGGTGCCGCCCCCAGTCGGACGGGGCGATCTTGTCCTCGATCAGCGCGTCGATGGTGCCGGGGTCGGGCACCCGCAACAGCGCCTCGGCCAGACACATCAGCGCCACGCCTTCGTCGGTGGACAGACCGTATTCGGCCAGGAACACCTCCATGAGGCCGGGGCTGGCGGCGGTGCGGATGTCGGTGACCAGCGTCGTGGTGGCCGTGGCGATGGCGGCGCGGTCGGCGGGTGACAGGCCGGCCTGCGCCCGCAGGTCGGCGATCAGCGCGTCCTCGGGCGCATAGGTCCCGCTGTTGATGCGGGCGCGCAGGTCGGGCAGGGGCGAACGGGCGGTGTCGGGCATGGGTGTCTCCTGTCCGCGCCATTCTAGCGGGTGCGCTTCGGTCTTTCGGCCCGATCTTCGCGCTGTTGCAGGCGGATCGCCTGAAGTAGAGTCATTCCATGGAACAACCGCCCGCATCCGATCTGGACGACTTCGACTGCCGCATCCTGGCGCTTCTGGCCGCCGACGGCCGCATGCCTGTGGCCGAGATCGCCACCCGCATCGGCCTGACGAAATCCCCCACGCAGGCGCGGGTGCGCCGGCTCGAGGCGACGGGCGCGATCCGGGGCTATCGGGCGATGCTCGACCCCGTGCGGCTGGGGCTGGACCACGTCGCCTTCGTGGAGGTCCGCCTGTCCGACACGCGCGAGGCCGCGCTGAGCGCGTTCAACGCCGCCGTGATGGCCATTCCGCAGGTCGAGGAATGCCACATGATCGCGGGGTCGTTCGACTATCTGCTCAAGGTGCGCACACCCAACATGGCGGCCTACCGGCAGTTCCTGGGGGTGGTGATCAGCGGGTTGCCGCATGTGGCGCAAACCTCGACCTATGTGGCGATGCAGGCGGTCAAGGATCGTGGCGCGTGATCCCGGGCCCGCGGGAGGCGAATCGTGCGGCCGCGCGATAGTCTGCCCGCAGGAGGTGGCCCCCATGGTCTTCCTGCGTACCGGAGCCCTGTGGCTGACCCTTGCCGTGCTGGCGCCCGCCCCCGCGCTGGCCGATTTCCTTGTGGTCGGCCTGTGGCGGATCGTGGAGGTCGGTGGCACGGTCGTGCCGTACCAGCCGCCCGCCACGCTGAGGCTGGACGCGCAGGGACAGGCCAGCGGGTCGAGCGGCTGCAACCGCTTCACCGTGGCCTGGACGAACACGGGCATGGACGTGACGTTCGGCCCGGTTGCCGCCACCCGGATGGCCTGTCACCCCGCCGCGATGGACATCGAGGCGAAGCTGTTCGACGCGCTCGAACGCGCCGACCGCATGACGTTCGACCTGATGGGCGGGCTGGTGCTACTTGCCGACGGCACGCCCGTGGCCCGACTGGATCGCAGCATCTCCCGGGAGTGACCCCCCGACCCGTCCCCGTCCGGCAGACCGACCGACTGGCCTGTGTCCGGCGACCGGGCTATCACGGGTCGCGTGCCCGCGTGATGGAATGGTAGACATCGGGGACTTAAAATCCCTTGGCCTCTGGCCGTGCCGGTTCGAGTCCGGCCGCGGGCACCATTCAGCCGTTCAAGAT
>DBBA01000204.1:0-1191 GCA_002291955.1 Rhodobacteraceae bacterium UBA996
GATCGAGAGCACGGCCTATGCCTTCGAGTATGGCGAGCGCCGCACCGGGCTGTGGCGGCCGTACATGGCCCCGATCAAGATCGTGATGGTGGTGGGGATCGTGCTGATGCTCTTGCAATGCACGGCCTTCCTGATCCGCGACATCGCGCGCCTGAACGGCAAGGACCTGTAGATGGCGCCCGAAACCATCGCGCTTCTGATGTTCCTGACGATGCTTGTGCTGCTCGTCACCGGGCAGCGCATGTTCGGGATCATCGGCTTCGTCGCGGTCGCGGCGGCGCTTCTGCTGTGGGGCGAACGCGGCGGCTATGACCTCGCCTTTGCCCAGACGCTCAAGGTCATGGGGTGGTTCCCGCTCCTGACGCTGCCCATGTTCATCTTCATGGGCTACATCATGGCCGAGACGCGGCTGGCCGACGACCTGTACCGGATGTTCCACGTCTGGTTCGGGCCGGTGCCGGGTGGGCTGGCCGTGGGGACCATCCTGCTGATGGTGCTGATTTCCGCCATGAACGGCCTGTCGGTCGCGGGCATGGCCATCGGCTGCACCATCGCGCTGCCCGAGCTCATCAAGCGCGGCTACGACAAGCGGCTGGTCGTCGGCATCATCCAGGGCGGGTCGTCGCTGGGCATCCTGATCCCGCCATCGGTGGTGCTGGTGCTGTATGCGCTGATCGCGCGCCAGCCGGTCAGCGACCTGTGGCTGGCGGGCATCTTCCCCGGCCTGATGATGGCGGGCCTGTTCGCGGTCTATGCGCTGGCGCGCTGCTGGTGGAACCCGGGCCTCGGCCCCGCCCTGCCGCTGGCCGAACGCCAGTCCGTCCCCCTGTCGGAAAAGATCGCGCTCCTCGGCGCGGGCCTGATGCCGATCCTGATCTTCGTGGCGATGATGGGCCCGTTCGTCACCGGCTACACCCGCCTGTCCGAAAGCAGCGTCATCGGCGCGCTCGCCGCCATGGGGGGCGCGTGGTTCAAGGGGCGCCTGACGTGGGCGGTGATCGAAAGCGCCACGCGCAACACGCTGATGATCTCCTGCATGTTCCTGTGGATCATCCTGGCCGCACTCGCCTTTGGCGCGGTGTTCGACGGCCTGCGCGCGGTCGAGGTCGTGCGCTTCCTGTTCGTGGACAGCATGGGCCTGTCGCCCTGGACCATCCTGATCCTGATGCAGCTGTCCTTCCTGATCATGGG
>DBBA01000204.1:1593-6649 GCA_002291955.1 Rhodobacteraceae bacterium UBA996
ACGCTCGACCTCGGCATCCCGAACGTGCTGATCTGGTACGGTGTGCTCTACACCATCACCTGCCAGATCGCGTACCTGACGCCGCCCTTCGGCTACAACCTGTTCCTGATGCGGGCGATGGCGGGCGATGCCGTCTCGCTTGCGGAAATCTACCGCGCCATCATCCCCATCGTGGCCATCATGGTCCTCGCACTCGGGATCGTGATGGCCTTCCCCGACATCGCGCTCTGGCTTCCCATGTCCTTCCGCGATTGAACAACCGTCGAGGCGCGGCCGAACCGCGCCCCCCATGTCCCGCACAGAGAGGTTCCCGATGACGACACGCCGCAAGTTCCTGACCGCCACGGCCGCCGCCGTTCCCGCCACCCTCGCCGCACCCGCGGTCATCGGGCAGGCCCCGATCACCTGGCGGCTGCAGACCTATGCCGGTCCCGCGCTGGGCGAGCAGGTGGTGAAGCCCGCCATCGACAGCTTCAACAAGATCGCCGCCGGCCAGATGCAGATCGAGCTCTACTACGCCGACCAGCTGGTGCCGACGGGCGAGCTGTTCCAGGCGCTGCAGCGCGGCACCATCGACGCGGTGCAGTCCGACGACGACTCGATGGCCTCGCCCACCGAAGTCACCGTGTTCGGCGGCTACTTCCCGCTCGCGCTGCGCTACTCGCTCGACGTGCCGGTGCTGTTCAACAAGTACGGCCTCGATGCGATCTGGAAGGAGGAATACGCCAAGGTCGGCGTGCAGCACATCTCGGCCGGGTCCTGGGACCCCTGCCACTTCGCCACCAAGGACCCGATCAATTCGCTCGCCGACCTGCAGGGCAAGCGCATCTTCACCTTCCCGACCGCAGGCCGGTTCCTCGCGCAGTTCGGCGTGGTGCCGGTGAACGTGCCCTACGGCGACGCGGAACTGGCGGTGCAGACCGGGGAACTCGACGGCATCGCCTGGTCCGGCATCACCGAGGTCTACACGGTCGGCTGGTCGAACGTGACCAACTACTTCCTGACGAACAACATCTCGGGCGCCTGGATCGGCCACTTCTTCGCCAACCAGGACCGCTGGAACGAGGTGCCCGCGCCCCTGCAGGAACTGATGCGCGTCTGCTTCGAGCAGTCGCACTACTACCGCCAGCACTGGTACTGGGGCGGCGAGGCCGACCTGCGCGTGAACGGCGGCAAGCTGGCGCTGACGACGATCCCCGATGCCGAATGGGCCACCGTGGAAGCCGCCGCCGTGGCGTTCTGGGACGAGATCGCGGCGGAATCCGAGACCAAGGCCAAGATCGTCGGCATCATCAAGCAGTACAACGACCTGATGCAGAAGACCGGCCGCCCCTACCGCTATGCCTGAGGGCGTGACACAACCCGCATGACAGACACCGGCAGGCGCGGGACCGCCCGCGCCTGCCGCACCTGAAGAAAGGGGGCAGGCCATGCCCGGCAATCTGACGATGGACGAGCTTCGCGCCGCAGTGGACGCGGGCACCATCGACACAGTCCTGACTTGCATCATCGACATGCAGGGCCGCCTGATGGGCAAGCGGTTCCACGCCCGCCACTTCGTGGACAGTGGCTGGAAGGAAACCCACGGCTGCAACTACCTGCTCGCCACCGACATCGAGATGACGACGGTGCAGGGCTACAAGGCCACGTCCTGGGCCGCGGGCTATGGCGACTACACCCACAAGCCCGACCTTTCGACGCTGCGCCGTATCCCGTGGCTGCCCGGCACCGCCATGGTCACCTGCGACGTGCTGGATCACCACGGACACGAGGTGCCTCATTCCCCCCGCGCTGTCCTGAAGCGGCAGGTCGCCCGCGCCCGCGCGATGGGGTTCGACCCGATGATGGCCACCGAACTGGAATTCTTCCTGTTCGAAGGCGGCTACAACGCGCTGCGCGACAGCGGCTATCGCGACCTCGTCGGCCTGTCGCGCTACAACATCGACTACTCGATCCTCGGCACCACCAAGGAAGAAGGCGTGATGCGGGCGATCCGCAACGGCCTGTTCGGCGCCGGGATCCCGGTCGAGAATTCCAAGGGCGAGGCCGAGGCCGGGCAGGAGGAAATCAACGTCCGCTATTCCGATGCCCTGAACACCGCCGACATGCACGCCATCGTCAAGAACGGCGTCAAGGAGATCGCCCACCAGCACGGCCTGGCCGCGACCTTCATGGCGAAATACGCGACCGACCGGGCGGGGTCGTCCAGCCACATCCACCAGTCGCTGTTCCGGGACGGATCGAACGCGTTCCACGATCCGGACGCCCCGCACGGCATGTCGGCCACCATGCGGGCCTACCTTGCGGGTCTTCTCGCCCATGCGACCGAGATGACCGTGTTCCTTGCGCCCTATGTCAACAGCTACAAGCGGTTCTGCGTGGGGATGTTCGCGCCCACCCGCATCGTCTGGTCCACCGACAACCGCACCGCGGGGTATCGGGTCTGCGGGGCCGACACCAAGGCCGTCCGCGTGGAATGCCGCGTGGGTGGGGCCGACCTGAACCCTTACCTCGCGCTGGCGGCACAACTGGCCGCGGGGCTGGACGGGGTGGAACGCGGCCTGCCCCTGCAACCCGAGGCGTCGGGCGACGTCTACCAGTCCGACGACGCGCCCCGCATCCCCGGCACCCTGCGCAACGCCGCCGCCGCCCTGCATGACAGCCCGTTCCTGCGGGCCGCCCTTGGCGACGACGTGGTGGACCACTACACCCGCGCCGCCCTGTGGGAGATCGAGGAGCAGGACCGCATCGTGACCGACTGGGAAGTAATGCGCGGCTTCGAACGCGCCTGAGGTGACGCCATGACATTGATGATCCAGTGCATCTCGCCCGTGGACGGGCGGGTCTATGCCGAGCGCCTCGCGCTGACCGACGATCAGGCCGACGCCGCCGTCGCCCGCGCCCGCGCCGCGCAATCCGCCTGGGCCGCGCTGCCGCTCACCGACCGCATCGCGCGGGTGCAGGCGGGCGTCGCCGCGCTGAATGGGATGAAGGACCGGGTGGTCGATGAACTTGCCTGGCAGATGGGCCGCCCCACCCGCTTCGGCGGCGAATTCGGGGGGCTCAACGAACGCACCGCCTACATGACCGGCATCGCGGAAAGCGCGCTGGCCCCTATGGTGGTCGATGACAGCGACCGCTTCGCCCGGCGCATCGAATTCGCGCCGCAGGGCGTGGTGTTCGTCATCGCGCCGTGGAACTACCCCTACATGACCGCGATGAACACCATCGTGCCCGCGCTGGTCGCAGGCAATTCGGTCATCCTGAAGCACGCGAGCCAGACCCTGCTGGTCGGCGAACGCATCGCGGACGCCCTGCACGCGGGCGGCGTGCCTGCGGACGTGTTCCAGAACGTGGTCCTGACCCATGCGGGCACCGAACGCCTGATCGCCGCCCGCAGCTTCGGCTTCGTCAACTTCACCGGATCGGTCGCGGGGGGCCAAGCCATCGAACGCGCCGCGGCGGGCACCTTCACAGGCCTGGGGCTGGAGCTGGGCGGCAAGGACCCGGGCTACGTCATGCCCGACGCCGACCTCGACTGGGCCGTGGACGTGCTGATGGACGGCGCGATGTACAACGCCGGGCAATGCTGCTGCGGGATCGAACGCATCTATGTCCACCGGTCGCTGTTCGATGCCTTCGTGGAAAAGTCCGTCGCCTGGGTGAACGCGCTGCGCCTCGGCAACCCCTTCGACGCCGACACCACGCTCGGCCCCATGGCCAACAGGCGCTTCGCCGACACCGTCCGTGCCCAGACGGCCGAGGCCGTGGCAGCAGGCGCCAAGCCCCTGATCGAGCGCCAGCACTTCCCCGCCGACGACGGCGGCACCTACCTGATGCCGCAGATCCTCGTGAACGTGGACCACTCCATGCGCGTGATGCGCGAGGAATCCTTTGGCCCCGTGGTCGGCATCATGCCCGTGGACAGCGACGACGAAGCGCTGTCCCTCATGAACGACAGCCCCTATGGCCTGACCGCCAGCCTGTGGACGCAGGACGTGGACCGCGCCTGGGCGCTGGCCCGCCGGGTCGAGACCGGGACCGTGTTCCTCAACCGCGCCGACTATCTGGACCCCGCGCTCTGCTGGACGGGGTGCAAGGACACCGGACGCGGCGCGGGCCTGTCGCCCCTTGGCTACCACGCGGTCACGCGCCTCCGCAGCTACCACTTCCGCAAGGTGAAACCGTCATGACCGCGCCTACCGTCAACTGGTCCTACCCCACCGCCGTGAAGTTCGGCCCCGGCCGCGTCGCCGAACTGGCCGACCACTGCAAGGCGGCGGGCATCGCCCGCCCGCTGCTGGTGACCGACCGCGCGCTGGCGGCCCTGCCGATCACCGCAGCAGCCCTCGACGTCCTCGCCAAGGGCGGCCTCGGCCGTGCGGTGTTCAGCGAGGTGGACGCCAACCCGACCGAGGCCAACATGACCGCGGGCATCGCGGCCTATCTGGCCGGAAACCACGACGGCGTGGTGGCCTTTGGTGGCGGCTCTGCCCTCGACCTTGGCAAGATGATCGCCCTCATGGCCCGCCAGAAGCCCGGCCTGTCGGTCTGGGAACTCGAGGATATCGGCGACTGGTGGACCCGTGCCGATGCCGCCAGCATCGCCCCCGTGATCGCTGTGCCCACCACGGCGGGAACCGGGTCCGAGGTCGGGCGTGCGGGCGTGCTGACCAACAGCGCCACCCACCGCAAGAAGATCATCTTCCACCCCGGCCTGATGCCCCGCATCACCCTCTGCGACCCCGAACTGACCGTGGGCATGCCCGCCTTCATCACCGCGGGCACCGGCATGGACGCGCTGGCGCACTGCCTGGAAGCCTATTGCAGCCCGTTCTACCACCCGATGTCGCAGGGCATCGCGCTGGAAGGCATGCGGCTGGTGTTTCAGAACCTGCCCGTGGCCTACGCGAACCCCACGGATATCGAAGCCCGCGCCAACATGATGGCCGCCGCCGCGATGGGCGCGGTGGCGTTCCAGAAGGGGCTGGGCGCCATCCATTCGCTGTCGCACCCCGTGGGCGCCGTCTACAACACCCACCACGGCACCACGAAC
>DBBA01000270.1 GCA_002291955.1 Rhodobacteraceae bacterium UBA996
TGTGCCTGGCGGCGCAGTTCCTCGACCTCGTCATCGGCGAAGCGCGGCAGGATCGGCTTGCGCTTCTGCGCGGCATAGGCGCAGCGGCGGGCGATCTCGACCGTGCTCTCCAGCGCCTCGGGCAGGTCGGCGAACAGGGTCGCCATCTCGGCCTCGGACTTGAGGTAGTGCTGGGGGGTCAGGCGGCGGCGCGGTTCGGCCTGATCGACGTAGGTGCCGTCGGCGATGCACAGAAGCGCATCGTGCGCCTGATAGAGGTCGGGCTTGACGAAATGCACGTCGTTGGTGGCGACCAGCGGCAGGTCCAGCGCATGGGCAATGGCGACGAGGCCCGCCTCGCTCTCGGCTTCCGCGTCAGGCAGGCGGCCGCCCTCGCCCGGGTGGCGCTGGAGTTCGACATACAGCCGCGTGGGGAAGGCCGCGGCCAGACGGCGGGCCAGCGCCAGCGCACGGCCCGCATGACCCGCCCGGATCAGGCGGCCAAGTGGCCCGTCGGCCCCGCCGGTCAGGCAGATCAGCCCGCCCGCTTGGGTCTCCAGTTCCGCAAGCGTCACCTGCGGGCGGTCACGGCCCTCGCCCAGATACAGGCAGGTGTTCAGCTTCATCAGGTTCATGTAGCCCGCCTCGGACTGGGCGAGCAGCACCACGGGCGCAGGGTCGCGCGGCCGTTCGCCTGGGGCGGCGGGGTCGAAGGCGACCGAGATCTGGCAGCCGACGATGGGCTGCACGCCGGCCGCCAGCGCGCCCGCGCTGAACTCCAGCGCCGCGAACATGGCGTTCGTGTCGGTCAGGGCGACGGCAGGCATGCCCATCCCGGCGACCAGCTTGGGCAGGGCCTTCACGGGGATCGCGCCTTCCAGAAGCGAGTGTTCGGAATGGACGCGCAGGTGGATGAATCGGGGGGATGCGGGCATGGCGGCAGGCTAGCGCCGGGACGGGCCCGGCGGAATGCCCAAAGCGCAGGCAGGGGCCGCGGCCGGGGCAGGCTGCGACGCACGCGCGCTTGCCAAAGGGCGCCCTGCCCGCTTTGCTTGGTCCCCGGAACAGGACGCCCCCGGTCTTCCGCCGCATCGGACCGGGCAGGGGCGCGACAGACAGCGGCAAGGCATTCCGATGGCGGAGACGCTGGCGACCACGACCTTTCATCTCAACGGCACCCCCGTGACGGCGGACACCGCACCGACCGACACGCTCCTCGACTGGCTGCGGGTCGCGCGCGGGCTGACCGGCACCAAGGAAGGGTGCAACGAGGGCGACTGCGGCGCCTGCACGGTGATGGTCACGGGGCCGGACGGCGTGCCGCGCGCGCTCAACGCCTGCATCCTGTTCGTGCCGCAACTGCAGGGCCGCGCGGTCCGCACGGTCGAGGGGCTGGCCGCGCCTGACGGCACGCCGCACCCGGTGCAGGCGGCGCTCGTCACCCATCACGGCTCTCAATGCGGGTTCTGCACGCCGGGCATCGCCGTGGCGCTCGCCTGCGCCCACGCCACGGGCGCGACCGACCACGCCGACCGGATCGCGGGCAACCTGTGCCGCTGCACGGGCTACGCCCCCATCCTGCGCGCCGCCCGCGCGGCCGAGACCGCGCCGGTGCCCGCCCATCTCGCCGCAGACCGCGCCCAGGACTTCGATGTGCCCCAAGTATCCTCGGGGGGAGGTGGGGCAGCGCCCCACCCGGGGGGCAGACAGCCCCCCGCCTCCGCTGCGTACGCCTTGCACCCGACCGACCTCGACACCTTCGCCGACTGGTACGCGGCCAACCCTGACGCGACGCTGATTGCCGGGGCGACGGACGTGGGCCTGTGGGTGACGAAGCAGATGCGCGACCTGCCCAAGGTGGCCTACCTCGCCGGCCTGACCGCGCTGCGGGGGATCGAGGTCACCGACACCCACATCCGCATCGGCGCCATGGCGACGCTCAACGACCTGCGCCCGGTGATGGAGGTCCACCACCCGGCCTTCGCCGAGCTCATCCGCCGCTACGGGTCGGACCAGGTGCGCAATGCCGCGACGGTCGGGGGCAACATCGCCAATGGCAGCCCGATCGGCGACAGCCCGCCGCCGCTGATCGCGCTCGGCGCGACGCTGCATCTGCGCCGGGGCGCTGCGCGGCGGACGCTGGCGCTCGAGGACTTCTTCCTCGCCTATGGCAAGCAGGACCGCCGACCCGGCGAGTTCGTGGAGGCCGTCACGGTCCCGCGCCAGCCCGACCGGCTGCGGGTCTGGAAGGTGTCCAAGCGCTTCGACCAGGACATCTCGGCCATCTGCGGCGCGTTCCGCATCACGGTGGACGCAGGCCGCGTCACCGACGCCCGCATCGCCTTTGGCGGCATGGCCGCAACGCCCAGGCGCGCCCGCGCGGTCGAGGCCGCGCTGATGGGCCAGGCTTGGACGGAAGCAACAATCCGGGCCGCGATGGGGGCGTTTTCGGACGACTACCAGCCGATTTCGGACATGCGGGCGAGCAGCACCTATCGGCTGGAGGTCGCGCGGAACCTGCTTTTGCGACGCTGGCTCGCCGATCAGGGGCGGGAGACATCCGTCCTGCTGGTGACGGCATGACGGTCGCCAAACCCCTGCCCCACGACAGCGCGCCCCTGCATGTGGCGGGACAGGCGCGCTATGTGGACGACATCCCGCTCCCCGCCGAGGCGCTGCATCTGGCCTTCGGTCTGTCCACCATCGCGCATGGCGAGATCGTGGCGATGGACCTGTCGGCGGTCCGCGCCGCCCCCGGTGTGGTCCTGGTGCTGACAGCCGCCGACCTGCCGCACCACAACGACGTGTCGCCATCCCCCTGGCCCGAACCGATGCTGGCGACGGGCACCGTGCACCATGTGGGGCAGGCAATCTTCCTTGTCGCCGCCACCAGTCACCACGCCGCCCGCCGCGCCGCGCGGCTGGCGAAGATCGAGTACCAGGAACTGCCGCCGATCCTGACGGTGGATGATGCGCTGGCCGCGAACAGCCGGTTCGAGGACGGACCGCGCGTCTGGTCCATGGGGGATGCCGACGCCGCCATTGCCTCCGCCCCGCGGGTCATCGCGGGCCGGATCGAGATCGGCGGGCAGGAGCATTTCTACCTCGAAGGGCAGGCGGCGGTGGCGTTCCCGGGCGAGGGCGGGGACATGCATGTGGTGTCCTCCACCCAGCATCCCACGGAAATCCAGCACAAGGTGGCCGAGGCGATCGGGAGGCCCATGAACGCCGTCCGGGTCGAGGTGCGCCGGATGGGCGGCGGGTTCGGCGGCAAGGAGAGCCAGGGCAA
>DBBA01000363.1:0-9502 GCA_002291955.1 Rhodobacteraceae bacterium UBA996
AGGTGGAGATGGGCGTCGCCGTCCGCATGGCCTCCATGGACCTCCTTGCCCGCAACCTGCGCGCCCGGCGCGCCGCATGCCCCTGCCCCCGCCCCCGCCGATGCCCGAAAACCCCGCCCGCATCGAACCGGGGTGGGAGGGCATCCTTGATCCCGGCGAGCGTGTGCTCTGGCAGGGCCGCCCCGACGGCACCCTGCGGGCCGACCTGTCGGACCTGCGGCGCACGGCCTTCGGCGCGGTCTTCGCGCTGGCCGGGCTCGCGTGGACCGTGGCCGTCCTGCGCCAGGGGGTCCCCAACGGCCTGATGGCGCTGGTCATGCCGCTGGCAGGGCTGGCCTTCGCCGCGCTGGGCGTGAACCTTGCCACCGGGGGCATCCCCTTCGGCGTCTGGCGCCGCCGCGCCACCACTTACACGCTGACCGACCGCCGCGCGATCGTCGCGACCGCATGGCTCGGGCGGCGGTCCTTGCGCAGCTACCCCCTTGGTCCCGACAGCCACGCCACGCTCGATGACGGCCCGCCCCCCGCGATCCGCTTCGCCACCGGATATGCGCAGACCGAGGATGGCAGCATCCGCACCCGGCACGGCTTCACCCATCTGGGCGACGACGCGCGGCAGGTGTACGACCTGATCCGCCGTATCCAGCGGGGGCAAGCGTGACCGACACCGTCCACATCCACGGCGCCCGCCTGATCGACCCCGAAGCGGGGACCGACGCGCCCGGATCGCTGACCCTGTCGGGCGGGGTCATCGCCGCGGTCAACGCCCCCGCCCCTCGCAGCGCGCGGGTGATCGACGGCGCGGGCCTGTGCCTGGCTCCCGGGATCGTGGACTGGGGCGTGAAGGTCGGCGAACCCGGGGAACGGCACAAGGAAAGCTTCCGCTCGGCGGGCCTTGCCGCCGCCGCCGGGGGCGTCACCACCCTCGTCACCCGCCCCGACACCCATCCCCCCATCGACACGCCCGAGGCGCTGGAATTTGTTGCCCGCCGCGCGCGCGAGGCGTCGCTTGTCCGTGTCGTGCCGCAGGCGGCGCTCACACGCGCGCGCGAGGGGCGCGAGATGGTGGAGATGGCCTTCCTGATGGACGCGGGCGCCGCGGCCTTTACCGATGGCACGCACGTCACCCGCAACACCCGCGTCCTGTCGCGCTGCCTGACCTACGCGCGCAGCCTTGGCGCGCTTGTCGTCACCCACCCCCAGGACCCCGGCCTGTCGGACGGCGCCGCCGCCACGTCGGGCAAGTTCGCCGCCCTGCGCGGCCTGCCCACGGTCCCCGCCATGGCCGAACGCATGGGCGTGGACCGCGACCTTGCCCTGGCCGAGATGACGGGCGTCCGGCTCCACTTCGACCAGATCACGACCGCCGCGGCGCTCCCTGCGCTCGCCCGCGCCCGCAAGGCAGGTCTCGACGTCACCGCCGGCACGTCCATCCACCACCTGACGCTCAACGAGATCGACGTGGGCGACTGGCGCAGCTTCTTCCGCGTCACGCCCCCCCTCCGGTCCGAGGATGACCGCCGCGCCACCGTGCAGGCCGTGGCCGACGGGCTGATCGACGTGATCGGCAGCTTCCACACCCCCCAGGACGAGGAAGACAAGCGCCTCCCGTTCGAGGTCGCGGCCCCCGGCGCCGTGGGGCTGGAAACCATCCTGCCCGCGGCCCTGCGCCTGTTCCACGCGGGCGACCTGACCCTGCCGCAGCTGTTCGCGGCGCTGGCGCTCAACCCCGCGCGCCGCCTGGGCCTGGCCCAGGGCCGCCTTGCCCCCGGCGCGCCTGCCGACCTTGTCCTGTTCGATCCGGATGCGCCCTTCGTGCTCGACCGTGCCACACTCCGGTCGAAATCGAAAAATACTCCGTTTGACCTGCAACGGATGCAGGGCAAGGTACGCGCGACCTTCGTGGGCGGCGCTCCGGTGTTCGGCTGACCAGTGACGGGGACAAGACGCAGATGCCGTGGTTCGAGACCGATCTTCTGACCCTCCTGGCCATGGCGGTCATGGGCTATGCCCTGGGTTCGATCCCCTTCGGCCTGGTGCTGACGCGCGTCCTCGGCCTGACCGATCCGCGCACCATCGGGTCGGGCAACATCGGCGCCACCAACGTGCTGCGCACGGGCAGCAAGGCCGCCGCCGCGGGGACGCTGCTGCTGGACGGGGCCAAGGGTTCGGTCGCCGTGCTGGTTGCACGCTGGCTGACCGGGCACGAGGACGCGGCCCAGGTGGCCGGCGTCGCGGCGTTTCTCGGCCACCTCTACCCGGTGTGGCTGGGCTTCCGGGGCGGCAAGGGTGTGGCCACCTTCTTCGGCGTCATGCTGGCGGTGTCGCTGCCGGTGGGCGCGATGGCCGCGCTGACCTGGGTGCTGGCCGCCGCGGTCACGCGCTATTCCTCCCTGTCGGCCATCGTCGCCTCGGCGCTGTCGCCTGCCTATGCGCTGATCTTCGGCTATCCGCAGGGGCTGCTGATCACCACGGTCCTGTGCACCTTCATCTACTTCCGCCACGGCGCGAACGTGAAACGGCTCAAGGACGGAACGGAACCGAAGATCGGGCAGAAGGCCTGACAGCCAGCGACAGGGGACGGTCATGGGATTTGCAGAAGCGATCAGCAGCGGGTTGCGCAACTACGTCACGTTTTCGGGCCGCGCGGCACGGTCGGAATACTGGTGGTTCTTCCTGTTCGCCATCCTGTGCAGCATCGCGGGCGAGATCCTCGATGCCGCCACCGGCGGGGCCGGGCTCATCAACCTTGCCGTCGCGCTGGGCTTGTTCCTGCCCTCGATCGCGCTCGCGGTGCGACGCCTGCACGACAAGGACCGGTCGGGCTGGTGGTATCTCATCATCTTCATCCCGCTGATCGGCGGGCTGATCCTGCTCTACTGGTTCGTCACCCGCGGCACGACCGGCCCCAACCGCTTCGGTCCCGATCCGCTGGGCGGGTCCGGCGGCGGGTCCGGGGGCGGCTGGTCCGCCGACACCCCCCGCGCCGACACCGGGCGCTACGCCGCCAGCTCCGTCCCCCAGGTGGGCCGCAAGCCCTGACCCGCGACGCGGACCGGAGGGCGGACCCGGCGTTCCTGGCCGCGCTCGACCGGCTGCCTGTCGGCGCCTTCATGGCGCGCGTGGACGGAATCCGCTGGCGCGCGGCCCGCACGATCCACGCCGGCGGGCGCTCGGAGAAGCTGGAAGCCACCGCGCTGACCGGACCGGGCTACGTCAGCGCCAACATCTACCGCCTGTCCGACGGCACCGCGCGGCTCCACCCCTGCGAGATGCCCGCGGGCGACGTCGTGGCCTTTGTCCTTGCGGCGGTCCCCGAAGACCCGGATCAGTAGCTGTAGGCGCCGTAGACGCGGTTCAGGTCGCCGCCCCAGTCGCCGTGGTAGTGCGCCAGCATCTCGTCGGCCAGCGTCTGGCCGGTCTCGACCTCGTCCCGCAGCGCCGACAGGAAATGCGTCTCGTCGGGGATCATCCCGCCCGCGCCCGGCCGCGCGCGCGCCTTCAGCCCGGCTTCGGCGATGGCCAGCACCTCGCGCGCCAGATCGCGCATCCGCACCCCATGCGTCTCGGCCGCCAGCCCGTCGACCGATGCCGCCACCCGCAGCGCCTGCCGCGTTTCCAGGTCCCAGCCGCGGGCCAATTCCCAGGCCGCATCCTGCGCGCCCGCATCATAGATCAGCCCGACCCACAGCGCAGGCAGGGCGCACAGCCGCCGCCAGGGCCCGCCATCGGCGCCCCGCATCTCGATGAACTTCTTCAGCCGGGCTTCCGGGAAGATCGTCGTCAGGTGATCGGCGAAATCCGACAGCGTCGGCACCTCGCCCGGCAGCGCGGGCAGGCGGCCCGCCAGGAAATCGCGGAATGACTGACCGCGCGCATCCACATAGCCCCCGTCGCGGTAGACAAAGTACATCGGCACATCCAGCGCATAGTCCACGTAAGCCTCGAACCCGAACCCGTCCTCGAACACGAAGGGCAGGGTGCCGGTGCGGCTGGGGTCCAGATCGCGCCAGATCCGGCTGCGCCAGGACCTGTGCCCGTTCGGCCGCCCCTCGAAGAACGGCGAACTGGCGAACAGGGCGGTGGCGACGGGCTGCAAGGCCAGCGCCACGCGCAGCTTCTGCACCATGTCGGCTTCCGACCCGAAATCCAGGTTCACCTGCACGGTGCAGGTCCGGTACATCATCTGCAAGCCGTGCGTGCCGACCCGCGGCATGTAGTCGGTCATCAGCCGGTAGCGCCCCTTGGGCATCATCGGCATCTGGTCATGGGTCCAGACCGGCGCCGCGCCCATGCCCAGGAACCCGACACCCAGGGCCTCGGCCACCGACCGCACCTCGCGCAGGTGTTCGTTCACCTCGTCGCAGGTCTGGTGGATCGTCTCCAGCGGCGCGCCCGACAGTTCCAGCTGCCCGCCGGGTTCCAGACTGACATTCGCGCCGTCCTTCGTCAGCCCGATGACCGCGTCGCCCTCGAACACCCGGGTCCAGCCATAGCGGTCGGCGATCCCGTCCAGCACCGCACGCACCGACCGCGGCCCGTCATAGGGCAGGGGGGCCAGCGTGTCGGTCAGATAGCCGAACTTCTCGTGCTCGGTCCCGATGCGCCAGTCGGCCTTCGGCTTGCACCCCGCGGCAAGGTACTCCGCCAGTTGCGACACATGCTCGATCGGCCCGCCGCCGGTCTGAGGGATGGACATGGGGGCGCTCCGTCGGGGCCGTCAGGGACCCCTGACGTGGCGCGCTTTGGCAGGGCTGTCAATCGGCCCCGGCCCGCGGGACCTGCCCGTCAGCGCAGGGCGCGCTGTGCGGATTTCCAGATGGTGACCCGCGCGCCCGGGCGGCGCTTCAGTTCCGTCAGCATCCGCTCCGTGTGCAGGCCCGGCAGCGACGCGAACACGTCGTACAGCGCCTCGCCGCCCGCGGCATCGGTCGGCACCACCAGCGGCGGCTGGCCGGCCTGCGTCAGCAGCCAGCGCGCGCCATGCTCGCCCGATGGTTCCAGTTCCACCCGTTCCAGAAGCTCCAGCGCGATGGTGCCCCCGTCGCGCGGGCCGAAATAGGTCACCTGCCCCTCGTCCACCTGCACCAGCCCTGCGCCACCCTCGCCGACCCGGAAGCGCGCGCGCTGCACGCCCAGGAACAGCATGATGCAGCCCAGGACAAGCACCGACGCCCCGACGGTCGAGGTCAGCCCATGCGTGCCCATCGCCACCCAGAACCCGCCCAGACACAGCGCGGCCCCGATCAGGGCCTCGCGCCAGCGGCGCAGTTCCTGCGCAGCCTCGGGGCGGATGAAGGACATGCTCGGCGCGGCTTTCGCGATCATGGCGGATACACCGATCTAACCCGAAGCGATCCTGCCGGGCAATCGCGGCCGGAATCAGGCAGGGACATGGCCTGCCCGCGGCCATGCTCAGCGCCCGATGTCCACCCTCGCATAGGGGGCCGCGCGCTGCGCAAACCGGTCCGCGCTGAAATCGCGCAGAAGCCGGGCGGGACCGGGACCCGCCGCCGTAACGGCCATGCGCCACAGCGCCCCGTCCCGCGCAAGGACGACATTGGTCCCATCCACGTCCGCCCATTCGGCGCCGGGAAGGTCCTGATCGCCGTCCGGTCCGGTCAGGCGGTGCGTCTCGAAGTAACTCTCGCCATGCGGGTCGGCCTGCATCGATGCGTGAAACGTCTTGTGCAGGGCCCAGCCCGGACAGACGGCGCGCGAAAAGCCCGCCTCCAGCACGCCGTCCGACGCGGTCCGCGCCCCCGGTTGCCAGCCGTCGCGGACCAGCCGCGGCAGATAGGTCACCGGGTCCTCGCCCATCGCCGGGGACACGCCCCGCGGCGGGGTGTCGACCCGGGTCAGGCCCGCCCCCCCGGACGCGGTGGACCGCGCCGGTGCCGGTCCCGTTCAGCCAGTAGCGCCGGTCGTCCAGGAACAGGCCCCCGCCGTTCCAGCCATGGCCCCAAGGGTACAGGTGCAGCGCGGTCAGCCAGGGCGCGCGGCTGACCGCGGTCCAGGACCCCGCGCCGGGCCGCTGCCAGCGCCCGTCCATCGCCAGGCAGATCAGGTGGCGGCCATCGGGCGACAGGTCGGCGCGCCGCTCGTACAGGCGCCCCTTCAGCCACTGGCCGACCTCGAACCGGTCATTGCGCAGGTCCCAGGACCAGACCGACACCTGTTTCGACGGCCCGCGCCGGAACACCACGCCGACCGGCGCCCGGCGGGCCAGGATCGCGAACAGGCGCGGCGCGGTCATGGCCCCGGCCGCACGGTCGCGTGCCCGTCGAACAGCACCAGCGCGACGGTGCCGGTGCGGCGGAACCCGATCGCGACATAGGCCCGGGCGGCTGCATCCGATGCGGCGAACAGGACCGCCCGCGTGACACCCTGCGCCCGCGCCTCGGCCAGATGCAGCGCGACCACGCGCCGGGCATGCCCGCGTCCGCGCCGGGCGGTCGGCGTGAACACCCCGCCCACCTGCACGATCCCGGGCAGGGCCGCGTTGAACCCGCAGATCGCCAGCGGGGCGCCGCCATCCACCAGCACCCGGTGACTGCCTGCCGTCAGCCAGCCCCGCACCTCGGCCCCCGCGCGCACCCGCGCCGCGGGTCCGGTCAGGCCCAGGACCTCGCCGTTGTACAGGGTGCGCCATTCGGCCAGCCAGGGCGTGTCGGCCTCGGCCAGCGGCCGCAGGGTGCCGGGGCCGTCGGGCACGCGCAGGTCGGCAAGGTCCAGCGCGAAGCCCGGCTCATTCGCGTCCTGCCGCCGCGGGGCGCGGTCGATCCCCAGGGCCGCCAGCAAGGGCCGCACCTGATCGGCCGGGCCGACCGCGCCCTCGACCAGCGCGCCCGCCAGCGGGGCGACCGCGCAGGTCCAGTCCCCGCCCGGCCATTGCGTCATCAGCATGCCCCCCGCGGTCAGCCCCAGCGCCCCCGCGATCCCGTCCGCGCCCTCCGCCAGCCAGAAGCGGGTCGCATGGGCGTGCTCGCCGCCCCACCCGTGCCCCAGCCCCTGTGCCCGCAGGTTGCCCAGGGGGAACATCGACGCAGCCGCCCGCGCCGACAGGAACGCCTCCAGCGCGGGCACATCCCCCGGCAGGGCGGCGCGCAGGGTCACCGCCAGTCCCCGCAGGCCGCCTGCCACAGCACCAGCGCCGCCAGCGCCGCGGTCTCGGCCCGCAGGATCCGCGGCCCCAGCCGCACCGGCACGACATGGGGCAGGGCGGCCAGACGCGCGCGTTCGGGGGGCGAGAACCCACCCTCCGGTCCCGTCAGCACCGCCCACGGACCCGGCGGCAGCGCGGCCAGGCCCCCGCACGCCGTGCCCGCAAGCCCTTCATCCGCCCAAAGGATGCGGCGCGCAGGGTCCCAACCATCCAGCAGGCGCGCCAGCCGCCCCGCGTCCTCGACCGGCGGCACCCAGGTCGCGCCGCACTGCTCGGCGGCCTCGGTCGCGATCCCCTGCAACCGGTCGGCGCGCACCCGTTCCGCATTGGTGAAGTCGGTCGCCACGGCCATGATCCGCGCCGCGCCCAGTTCCACGGCCTTTTCCACGATGAAATCCGTCTGCGCCTTCTTCACCGGGGCGAACATCAGCCAGACGTCAGGCGGCGCACCCTGCGGCACCTCCTGCACCTCGGCCACCGCCACGCCACCGCGGCGCCCGGCCTCGACCAGCCGCGCACGCCATTCGCCGTCCTGCCCGTTGAACAGCCGCACCGCGGCGCCGGGGGCCATCCGCAGGACAGCGCCCAGATAATGCGCCTGCCCCTGCGACAGGGCAACGGTTTGCCCCGGCCCCAGCGGATGGTCTACATGCAGCCGCACACGCCGATCGGCCAAGGGACGCTCCATCAGATGCCCGACACCACACCGGCACATCAGGGCCCGGCACATCAGACCCCCACACATCAGGGCGCAGTCGCCGACGCCGTCAAGGGCAACTGGGTGGACACCCGCGCCCCCGCCGCGTGGCGCCCCTACCTGCGCCTGTCGCGCGCCGACCGGCCCATCGGCACCTGGCTGCTGCTCCTGCCCTGCTGGTGGGGGCTGCTGCTGGCCATTCTGACGACCGGCGGGGCGACCGCCTACGACGCCTGGATCGCGCTCGGCTGCGCCATCGGCGCCTGGCTCATGCGCGGGGCGGGCTGCACCTGGAACGACATCACCGACCGCCGCTTCGACGCCGCCGTGGCGCGCACCCGGTCCCGGCCGATCCCGGCGGGGCAGGTGACGGTGCGCCAGGCCGCCGCCTGGATGATCGCGCAATCCTTTCTGGCCTTCGGCATCCTGCTGACCTTCCCGCCCATCGCCATTGCGCTGGGCGTGGCATCGCTGGCGCTGGTGGCCATCTACCCTTTCGCCAAGCGGTTCACCTGGTGGCCGCAGGTGTTCCTGGGCCTCGCCTTCAACTGGGGTGCGATCCTGGCCTTCGCCGCCCATACCGGCGCCGTCACGCTGCCCGCGGTCCTGCTCTACGCATCAGGCATCGCCTGGACGCTGTTCTACGACACGATCTATGCCCACCAGGACACCGAGGATGACGCGCTCATCGGCGTGCGCTCCACCGCGCGCCTGTTCGGCGATACCTCGCCGCGGTGGCTGCGCCGGTTCCTGATCGCGACGGTCACGCTGATGGGGCTGGCCGTCATCGCCGCCGCGCCATCGCTCGACCCCCTGTCGCTTGTCCTGGCCCTGGGTGCCCCCTGGGCGATGGGCTGGCACATGGTCTGGCAACTGCGCCGCCTCGACCCCGACGACCCCGCCAGCTGCCTGACAGCCTTCCGGTCGAACCGCAACACGGGGCTCATCGTCGTGCTGTTTCTTGCCGGTGCGGTGGCGGTCTGATTGCGACCGCGGGACGACGGGCCTATGACGCGCGGACGCGATACGACGGTTGGCAATGACAGAAGGCCGCCCCCGATGACCCGCCCCACCCTGTCCGGACGCCTCAGGAACGCCCCCGCGCTGGCCGTGCGCCTGGCCGCCTTCGCCCTGGCCCTGGCCGTGGCCCTGGTCGCCGCGACCTTTGCCGTGGACGCGGTCGAGCGGCGGACCCATGCCGGCATCGTGCGGGCGCTGGCGGTGGAAGGGCTGGCCGACTGGTCGTCCGTCACGGTGGACGGCCTGCGGGTGGAACTCGCGGGCACCGCCCCCGACGAAGGCGCCCGCTTCGCCGCACTCGCCGCCGCGGGCCGCGTGGTGGACGCCCAGCGCCTGACCGACACGATGCAGGTCGCCGCCGGCCCCGCCGTCCCGCCCCCCGAATTCTCGGTCGAGATCCTGCGCAACGACGGCGGCGTGTCGCTGATCGGCCTCGTCCCCGAGACCACCGACCGCGCGGCGCTCCTGTCGCGCGTCGCCGACATCGCGGGCGACGACCGCGTGGCGGACTTCCTCCAGCGCGTCGACCACGCCGCGCCCCCCGTCTGGCAGGCGACCCTCGACTACACGCTCGCCGCGCTCGAACGCCTGCCGCGATCCAAGATCTCGGCCGCGCCCGG
>DBBA01000363.1:9920-14546 GCA_002291955.1 Rhodobacteraceae bacterium UBA996
GTGCGCGTGTTCCTCGACATCTCGGCCCCGCGCCCGGTCATCGCGCCCTTCACCCTGCGCTTCGTGGCCGAACCCGGCCGCATGCGCTTCGACGCCTGTTCCGCCGATACCGAGGACGCCCGCGCCGCGATCCTCGCCGCAGCCGCCGAGGCCGGGCTGACCGGCCAGATCGGCTGCCGCATCGGCCTGGGCGCCCCCACCCCCCGCTGGGCCGAAGGCGCCGTGGCCGCCGTGCGCGCGGCGGCCGCCCTCGGCAACGCCGCCGCCACCATCTCGGATACCGAGGTGCGCCTGGTGGCCGAGGCGACGGTGGACCAGGCCGCCTTCGACCGCGCCGCGGCGACCCTGCGCGCGGCCCTTCCCGATGCCTTCTCGCTGACCGCGATCCTGCGCGAACCCGTGGACACCACCGACGACGGTCCCGCCACGCTGTCGGCCATCCTGGGCGAGGGCCCGCGGCTCGACCTTGCGGGCCGCGTCACCGACGACCGCGCCCGCACCGTGGTCACCAGCTTCGCCGAAGCGCGGTTCGGCATCGGGCGCGTGTTCGACAACCTCGAACTCGACCCCGCGCTGCCCGAAGCCTGGACGCTGGAAGCCCTCGCCGCGCTCGAATCGCTGGCCCTCCTCGAGGAAGGGCAGGTCTCCCTCTCGCCCGAGGGCGTGGCCCTGTCGGGCGTCACCGGCAACCCCGCCGCCAGAGACGAGGCCGCGCGCATCCTGGCCGCCCGGCTGGGCGCCGAGGCGCGGCTCGACCTTGCCGTGACGTACGAGGAAGCGCGCGACCCCGCCGCGGCCCTGCCCTCGCCCGACCAGTGCGCCCTGCGCCTGAACACCGTGATGGCCGAGACGAAGCTGACCTTCGAACCCGGCTCCGCCACGCTCGACACCGCGGGGACCGAGGTCATCGGCCGCCTGGCCGAGATCATGCGCGACTGCGGCCATGTCCCGATGGAGGTCGCGGGCCACACCGACAGCCAGGGCCGCGAGGAGATGAACCTCGCCCTCAGCCAGTCGCGCGCCGACGCGGTGCTGACCGCGCTGATGGCCCGCCGGGTGCTGACCACCAACCTCACCGCCCGCGGCTACGGCGAGTCGACGCCCATCGCCGACAACGGCTCCGAGACCGGGCGCGAGGCAAACCGGCGTATTGAATTCCGCGTGCTGGTGGCCGATGGTGCAGCGCCGGATGCGGCGGCGGTCCCGGAGGAGGAGGACGGGGCCGCGCTGGTCGGCGGCGCGGCAGCAGAAGCCGGACGGGCGGACGTGACGCTTCCCGAACTGGCATCGCGCCCGCCGCCGCCGCCGCCCCCGTCGGGCCGGACCGACGACGCTGCCGTGACCCGCGCAGCCCCGGCGGATGCGGACGACGATGCCGCCGGGGATCCTGTTGCGGAGGCGGACGGCGGGGATGCGCAGGAAGGCGCTGCGGCGGCGGCGTCCGTTCCGGCGGACGACACGGGTGATGGCGAGACGGGCGACGGCAAGACGGGTGGGGAGGCCGCAGGCGCAAGCGAATGAACCGGGCGGAATTCATCGTCGCGACGGCGGTCATCCTGTTCGTCGCCTTCTCGCTCGGCTGGTTCGCGCACTGGCTGATCCACCGTTTCGTCCGTGTGCCCCAGGACGACGTGCCCGAGCTTGACCGCATGGCCCAGGCCCTGCACGAGGCCGAGGAGACCCGGGACGAGGCCATCGCCTGGTACCAGAACCGCGAGGCCGAGCTGGAAAACCGCCTGCACCAGACCGAAGCCGAACTCCGCGCCGCGATGGAGGGCCTGCGCGAGGCCCGCCACGAGGCCGAGGAGATGCGCGCCCACATCGACCGGGTCTCGGCCCGCCGCTGACCGGTCGTCCCCCCGACGCCGCGCTTGATCCCGCCCCCCGCCCGCCCTATACGGCGCAGGCTCGCGCACCGGAATCGGTGCAGCGACCCCGTTGCCATTTCCCGGTCCGCACGTCTCGGCGGTCCGACAGGGGCACGGCACGGCAGCAAGTGACGGCCCGGACCTCCGGCGGGCGCGCGACCCCAGCGGTCGATCGCGGACCCGGCACAAGACACGGAGCCCTGCGGGCGGGCAATCTCCGGGGAACACTCCGGGCAGGAACAGGAGCGGATCAGATGGACCTGATCGCACAGATCGAGGCCGAGCAGATCGCGGCGCTCGGCAAGACCATCCCGGACTTCAAGCCGGGCGACACCGTGCGTGTCGGCTACAAGGTGACCGAAGGCACCCGGTCGCGGGTGCAGGCCTACGAAGGCGTCGTGATCAGCCGAAAGAACGGCCGCGGCATCGCCGGGTCGTTCACCGTGCGCAAGATCTCGTTCGGCGAAGGCGTGGAACGGGTGTTCCCGCTGTATTCCACCAACATCGCCGAGATCACCGTGGTCCGCCGCGGCCGCGTCCGGCGCGCCAAGCTGTATTACCTGCGCACGCGCCGCGGCAAGTCGGCCCGGATCGCGGAACAGACCAATTACCGTCCCCAGGACGGCGCGGAAGCGTAAGGAGAGGCGCGATGAAATCCGGCATCCACCCCGACTACCACTTCATCGACGTCCGCATGACCGACGGCACGATCGTCAAGATGCGCTCGACCTGGGGCAAGGAAGGCGACACGCTCGCCCTCGACATTGACCCCTCCTCGCACCCCGCCTGGACCGGCGGCAGCCAGAAGCTGATGGACACCGGCGGCCGCGTGTCCAAGTTCAAGAACAAATACGCGGGCCTGGGCTTCTGATACCCACCCGCGCGCGCAGCACCGGACGCCGCCCCCCGTGGGCGGCGTTTTCGTCTGTGGCCGCCGATTTGTCCCCAGCTATTGCGTCACCATCGGCAGGGTTCCGCTTTCCCTGAGGTGTCACCCAACATATAGTTGCGCTTGCCGAAGCGGCAGCTTCCGGTCGGGTTCAGGGGACGGCACGCCATGTCGCACATCATCGTCGTGGGCAACGAAAAGGGCGGCGCGGGCAAGTCCACCGTGTCGATGCACGTCGCCACCGCACTCTCGCGCCTGGGCAAGTCGGTCGCCGTGATCGACCTCGACCTGCGGCAGAAGACGCTGGCGCGGTTCCTCGAAAACCGCCTCGCGTTCCTGCTGCGCGAAGGGATGGACCTGCCCACCCCCGACTACCAGGACCTGCCCGAGATCGCCGCCGGCGACCTTGCCCCCGGCGAGAACGCCAACGACCGCCGCCTGTCCGATGCCGTCACCGCGCTGGAAGGCCGGGTGGACTTCATCGTGATCGACTGCCCCGGCTCGCACACGCGGCTGGCGCAGGTGGCCCATTCGCTCGCCGACACGCTGATCACGCCGATGAACGACAGCTACATCGACTTCGACCTCCTCGCGCGCGTCGATCCGGTGACGAACAAGGTGCAGGGCCCGTCGGTCTATGCCGAGATGGTCTGGAACGCGCGGCAACTGCGCGCCCAGGCCGGGCTGAAACCCATCGACTGGGTGGTGGTCCGCAACCGCATGGGCGCGCAGGCGATGGTCAACAAGAAGAAGATCGGCGAGGCGCTCGAGGCGCTGTCGAAGCGCATCGGCTTCCGCATCGCGCCGGGCTTCTGCGAACGGGTCATCTTCCGCGAACTGTTCCCCCGCGGGCTGACGCTTCTCGACCTGCGCGACATCGGCGTGATGGGCACCAACATCTCGAACGTGGCCGCGCGGCAGGAACTGCGCGACCTGATGAAGGAACTGCACCTGCCGGGCGTCACCGTCACCTTCTGACGACCTCGCCCCGCACCCGTGGCACTGCTATCCTGCGGCCCATGCCCGCCCTGTGCCGCGACTGCCTGACGACATTCGCCGACGCCCCCGCCCGCCGCTGCCCGGCCTGCGGGTCGCCGCGCCTGCTGTCGCACCCGGAACTGTTCGACCTGTCCATCGCCCACATGGACTGCGACGCCTTCTATGCCAGCGTGGAAAAGCGCGACGATCCCACCCTCGCCGACAAGCCGGTGATCGTCGGCGGCGGGCGGCGCGGGGTCGTCTCCACCTGCTGCTACATCGCCCGCACCCGCGGCGTGCGGTCCGCCATGCCGATGTTCCAGGCGCTGCGGCTGTGCCCCGATGCGGTGGTGGTGAAGGGCCGGATGGACGTCTACGCCGCCATCTCGGCCCGCATCCGCGCGATGATGCTGGACCTGACCCCCGCCGTCGAACCCCTGTCGCTGGATGAGGCGTTCCTGGATCTGACCGGCACCCTGCGGCTGCACGGCGCGCCCCCTGCCGTCCTGATGGCGCGGCTGGTCAAGCGGATCGAAACCGACCTCGGCCTGCCCGCCTCCGTCGGGCTGTCGCACAACAAGTTCCTGGCCAAGATCGCGTCCGACCTCGACAAGCCCAAGGGCTTCGCCGTCATCGGCCGGGCGGAAACCGAGGCCTTCCTCGAACCCCGCCCGGTGCGGCTGATCTGGGGCGTGGGCGCGGCCACGCAAGGATCGCTGGAGGACGCGGGAATCCGCACCTTCGCCGACCTGCGCCGCTGGGACCGCACCGATCTGACCCACCGCTTCGGCCCAGGCGCGGACCGGCTCTGGTCGCTCGCCAGGGGGCAGGACACGCGCACAGTGCGCCCCGACCGGGAGCCGAAATCCATCTCGAACGAGACGCCACTGA
>DBBA01000379.1:0-9899 GCA_002291955.1 Rhodobacteraceae bacterium UBA996
CGCTGGTGGACCGCATCACCGGTGTGTTCGTGCCCGTGGTGCTGGGGATCGCCGCGCTGACCGTGGCGGTCTGGCTGGCGGTCGGGCCCGACCCGGCACTGACCCATGCACTGGTGGCGGGTGTTGCCGTCCTGATCATCGCCTGTCCCTGCGCGATGGGGCTGGCCACGCCCATGTCGATCCTGGTCGGCACCGGTCGCGCGGCGGAACTGGGGGTCCTGTTCCGCCGCGGCGACGCCTTGCAGCGGCTGGCGTCCGTCCGGGTGGTGGCCTTCGACAAGACCGGCACCCTGACCGAAGGCCGCCCCGCCCTGACCGATGTGGTGGCAGCACCTGGGCAGGACGCCGATGCAATCCTGCGGCTGGCCGCTGCGGTCGAGGCGCGGTCGGAACACCCGCTGGCCCGCGCCGTTGTGGACGGGGCCACGCAGCCTGGACCCTTGCCCCCCGTGACGGACTTTGCGGCGACGGCCGGTATGGGTGTGGCGGCGACAGTTGACGGGCGCCGCGTGCTGGTCGGATCGGCCCGCCATCTGGCGGGGCAGGGTGTGGACACCGCCCCGCTTCTGGCCGCGGCCGACCGGATCGCGGGGCTGGCCCGCACGCCCGTTCTGGTCGCCGTGGACGGGCAGGCGGCGCTGGTGCTGGGCATCGCCGACCGCATCCGCCCTGGCGCGGCCGAGGCCATCGCGCGCTTGCAGGCGATGGGCCTGACGGTCGCGATGGTCACCGGGGACGCGGAACCCGTAGCGCAGGCCATCGCCCGCGACCTGGGCATCACCGATGTGCGCGCGGGTGTCCTGCCCGCGGGCAAGCGCGACACCGTGGCGGGACTGGCGTCCGCGGGGCCGGTGGCCTTTGTCGGGGACGGCATCAACGATGCCCCCGCCCTCGCCGCCGCCGATGTCGGCGTGGCGATGGGCACCGGCACCGATGTGGCGATCGAGGCGGGCGAGGTCGTGCTGATGGCGGGCGACGCGCGCGCGGTCGTCACCGCGATCACCGCCAGCCGCGCGACCATGCGCAACATCCGCCAGAACCTGGGCTGGGCCTTCGGCTACAACGTGCTCCTGATCCCGGTGGCGGCGGGCGTGCTGTGGCCGGCCTTCGGTCTGATGCTGTCACCCATGCTGGCCGCGGGCGCGATGGCCCTGTCCAGCGTGCTCGTGGTGACGAACGCCCTGCGGCTGCGGGGCCTGCGGGGGATGGTGCCATGAACATCGGCGAGGTTGCGGCGCGCGCGGGCCTGCCCGCCAAGACGGTCCGCTACTACGAGGATATCGGGCTGGTCCATGCCGACCGCCGCGCCAACGGTTATCGCGACTTCGGGGCGCCGCAGCTGCACAAGCTGCGCTTCCTGGCCCGGGCGCGGGGTCTCGGCTTCTCCATCGAGGACTGCCGCGCGCTCCTGGCCCTGTGGGAGGACAAGCACCGCGCCAGCGCCGAGGTGAAGCGCATCGCCCAGCATCATCTGGCCGAGATCGAGGCGAAGATCGCCGAACTGCGCGCCATGCAGGCGGCGCTGGGCCATCTGGTGGACCATTGCGCAGGCGATGCCCGGCCCGACTGCCCGATCCTGGACGACCTGTCGGGTGCCGCGCCTGCCACGGCGGACCTTCCGGGCGCGGATGCGGCGCGCTAAGACCCCGTCACCCAGGGGGAGGAACCGCCATGCAGCGCAGCCGCGTCAACGACATCATTGAGGACGCCCACGACTTCGTCCGCTCGCACGGGTGGATCCTGCCGCCCTTCGCCGACTGGTCGCCTGACCGCCTGAAGATCGAGGTGGCGGGCGGCGCCCACCTGATCCGCGACCGCCGCATGGGCTGGGACATCACCGACTACGGCCAGGGCCGGTTCGACACGATGGGCCTGATCCTTTTCACCATCCGCAACGGATCGCACGCCAACGTCGCCGCCGGCCGCGGCATGCTCTATGCCGAGAAGATGCTGATCTCGGACGTGGACCAGCTGTCGCCCATGCACCGCCACGACCGCAAGACCGAGGACATCATCAACAAGGGCGGCGGCACGCTGGTCTTGGAACTGTTCACCGCCACCCCCGATGGCGGCATCGACGAGGGCGCGCCGGTCGAGGTGCTGTGCGACGGCATCCCCCGCCACCTGCCCCCGGGCGGGCACCTGAAGCTCGCCCCCGGTGAATCCGTCACGCTGGAACCCCACCACTGGCACGCCTTCTGGGGCGAAGGCGCCCGCGTCCTGATCGGCGAGGTGTCGAACGTCAACGACGACGTCACCGACAACATCTTCCGCGAACCCATCGGCCGGTTCTCGGACATCACCGAGGATGTCGCCCCCCTGCGCCTGCTCGTCAGCGACTACGACCGCTGGCTGGCCTGAGGCGCTACGCCTCGGCCGTCAGCGCGGTGGCGGTGGCCAGGTCCAGCGCCAGCGCCGCCGCGCCCTGCGCCCAGACCAGGTCACCCCAGGCGCGGATTTCCACCCGCGGCGGCGGCCGCCCGGTATCGAGGAGGAGGGTCGCCATCTCGGCCAGCACCTCCTCGGCGTACAGGTAGTCGTAGCGCATCCGCTCCCCGGACAAGAGGATCAGCGACGGGTCGAACAGGTTCGCCACGTTCGCGAGCCCCACCGCCAGATAGCGCCCCGCGCGGCGGAAGATCGCCCGCGCCGCCGCGTTCCCCGCCTTGGCGTGGTCATACAGGCTTTCCAGAAGCACCGTCGGTGACGCCACCCCCCGGTTGCCCCAGTTCAGCGCCGTCGTCGCCTCGCGCACCAGGGCATAGTCGGCGACATAGGCCTCCAGACAGCCGCGCCGCCCGCAGCGGCACAGCGCCCCGTCCAGTTGCACCTTGGTATGGCCGATCTCGGTCCCCAGACCTTGCGCGCCGCGATACAGGCGGTTGTCGATCACCAGCCCCATGCCGACGCCGTATTCGATGGTCAGCACCGCGAAATCGGGCAGGTGCCGCCCGGCGCCGAACCACAACTCCGCCAGCGTCACCAGGTTCGCGTCGTTGTCGAGCGCCACCGGCAGGCCCAGCCGGGCGGCAAGCGCCGCGCGCAGGTCCACGTCGCGGTCAGCCAGGATCGGCGACCAGGGCACATGGCCGGTCGCATGATCGACCAGCCCCGGCAGACCCACGCCCACGGCCCGCAGCGCGGGGCTGCCGGGGGGCAGGCCCGCGCGGGCGGCATCCAGGACAAGAGCCGCGGCGGCCACCAGCGCGCCGGTGTCCTGCCGCAGCGCGCCCGATGGCAGCGTCGCCTCGGCCAGGCGCTGCCCGGCGAAATCGAGGATGACGGCGGAGTGCACGGTATCGGACAGCTTGATCCCCGCGACGGCCCCGGCTTCCGGGCGGACCCCCAGGGCCACGGGCGGACGACCGCGGGCCGGGTCGCCGGGCGCGCGGGGCAGGGGGTATTCGGCGACAAGACCGTGCGCCGCAAGGTCGGCCACGGCAGAGGTCACCGAGGCCGGACTGACCGACAGGTCCTTGGCCAGGTCGATGCGGCTCGCGCGGCCCATGGCGCGGATACGGTCGAACACCTGCGCCCGGATGGTGCGGGCAGCAGCTGCACCGGGGGCGCCCAGGGGGCCGCAGCCGGGCGGGGCGCCGGTGTCGTCGGGCAGCAGGGGGGCGCTGTCATCGGGCATGGGCCACGCGCAGATCGGGATACGACATTATTTCATGGACCAAGTTAATCATTCGGTCACGACCGGCCGCAACGACGCTGCAACGCAGCATGGCCCGATGTCGCTGCCGGATCATTCCCCGTCACCCCGCCCTTTTCGCCCGAAACTTACGCAGCCCGCGAACATCGCGTCAAATTAATTTTGACAGCTGAAAGAAATATGCCATTGTCCAGCACGACTCGGCGCATGCCGGGCCATCCGCGGGTGTAGTCCGCGGATGCCAAACCGGGAGGACTACCCAGATGAAAAGAACGCTGGCCCTTGCCGCGGTTCTTGCCGCGAGCACCTCGACCTTCGCCTATGCCCAGACCGTGGGCGTGAGCTGGTCGAACTTCCAGGAAGAGCGCTGGAAGACCGACGAAGCCGCCATGAAGGCCGCCATCGAGGCCGCGGGCGGCACCTATGTCTCGGCCGACGCACAGTCGTCGTCCGCCAAGCAGCTGTCGGATGTCGAGGCGCTGATCGCCCAGGGCGTCGATGCGCTGATCATCCTCGCGCAGGATGCGTCCGCCATCGGGCCGGCGGTGCAGGCTGCCGCCGACGAAGGCATCCCGGTCGTCGCCTACGACCGCCTGATCGAGGATCCGCGCGCCTTCTACCTGACCTTCGACAACGTCGAGGTCGGCCGGATGCAGGCCCGCGCGGTGCTGGAAGCGGCGCCCGAAGGCAACTACGTGATGATCAAGGGCTCGGCCACCGACCCGAACGCGGACTTCCTGCGTGGCGGCCAGCAGGAGATCCTGCAGGCGGCGATCGACGCGGGCAAGATCACCATCGTCGGCGAAGCCTACACCGACGGCTGGCTTCCGGCCAACGCGCAGCGGAACATGGAACAGATCCTGACCGCGAACGACAACAACGTGGATGCGGTCGTGGCGTCGAACGACGGTACCGCGGGCGGTGTGGTCGCGGCGCTGTCGGCGCAGGGCCTCGTGGTGCCGGTGTCGGGTCAGGACGGCGACCATGCCGCGCTGAACCGCGTGGCGCTGGGCACCCAGACCGTCAGCGTCTGGAAGGACGCCCGCGAACTGGGCAAGGCCGCGGGCGAGATCGCCGTGGCGCTGGCCGGTGGCACCGCGATGGACGCGATCCCGAACCGGGTGGAGTTCACCACCCCTGGCGGCAACGTCATGAACACCGTGTTCCTGGCGCCGCTGCCGATCACGAAGGACAACCTGTCGGTCGTGGTGGACGCGGGCTGGATCACCCAGGAAGCGCTCTGCCAGGGCGTGACCGCGGGCCCGGCGCCCTGCAACTGACCTGACCATCCGCCCCGGGCCGCCGCACGCGCGGCCCGGGGACCAACCGGCGCACGCGACGCCGGACCGATGCCACCATCCAGGGCCAATAATCAGGGGGAGGGTCGGCCGATGGCCGAAGCCACGTCGGGCGCCGGGGCGCCGCGGAAATCCATCTTCGACACGCTGGAACTCGACACCCGCCTTCTGGGGATGGTCGGCGCGTTCGTCGTGCTGTGCCTCGTGTTCAACGTGGTGACCGACGGGCGGTTCCTGACCCCGCGCAACATCTTCAACCTGACGATCCAGACCGTCAGCGTGGCGATCATGGCGACCGGCATGGTCTTTGTGATCGTGACGCGGCACATTGACCTGTCGGTGGGCTCGCTTCTGGCCACCTGCTCGGCCGTCATGGCGATGGTGCAGACCGTGGTGCTGCCGCAGGGGCTGGGGGTCGAGCTTGGCAACCCGGTGATCGCGCCCGTGGCCATCGTGGCCGGGCTGATCGTGGGCACCGCCATCGGGGCGTTCAACGGCTGGCTGGTGGGGTATCTGTCGATCCCGGCCTTCATCGTCACGCTGGGCGGGCTTCTGGTCTGGCGCAACGTCGCCTGGTACCTGACGAACGGCCAGACCATCGGTCCGCTGGACGAGACGTTCCAGCTGTTTGGCGGCACCAACGGCACCCTGGGCGAGACCTGGAGCTGGATCATCGGCGCCATCGCGGCGGCCGCGGCGGTCTGGGCGATCTGGGCCGGGCGGCGCAACAAGCAGTCGCATGAGTTTCCGGTCAAGCCGCTCTGGGCCGAGGCGCTGCTGTCGGCGCTGATCGCCGGCGCGATCCTGGGGTTCGTGGCGGTCCTGAACGCCTACCAGGTGCCCGAAGCGCGCCTGCAGCGCATATTCGAAGCGCGCGGCGAGGTGATGCCTGCCGGCTATACCGAAGGGTTCGGCCTGCCGATCTCGGTCCTTCTCCTGATCCTGGTGGCCGTGGTCATGACCATCGTCGCCCGCAAGACACGCCTTGGCCGCTACATCTTCGCCACCGGCGGCAACCCCGACGCGGCCGAACTGTCCGGCGTCAACACGCGCCTGCTGACCGTCAAGATCTTCGCGCTCATGGGCTTCCTCTGCGCCCTGTCCGCGGTCGTCGCCGCCTCGCGCCTGACGTTCCACTCGAACGACATCGGCACGCTGGACGAGTTGCGCGTGATCGCCGCCGCGGTCATCGGGGGCACGGCGCTCGCGGGCGGGATCGGCACGATCCATGGCGCGATCCTGGGTGCGCTGATCATGCAGTCCTTGCAGTCGGGCATGGCCATGGTCGGCGTGGATGCGCCGTTCCAGAACATCGTCGTGGGCATCGTGCTGGTCGCCGCCGTCCTGATCGACATCATCTACCGCAAGCGGGCAGGAGTGCGCTGAGATGACCACCCCCATCGACCGCACCGGCACGCCGCTGGTCGAGATGCGCGACATCTCGATCGCGTTCGGCGGCGTCAAGGCCGTGGACCGCGTGAGCATCGACCTCTATCCCGGTGAAGTCGTGGGCCTTCTGGGCCACAATGGCGCGGGCAAGTCGACGCTGATCAAGTGCCTGTCGGGCGCCTACAAGCAGGACAGCGGCGACATCCTGATCAACGGCGAGAAGGTCACGATCAACAACCCCCGCGACGCCCGCGCCTACAACATCGAGACGATCTACCAGACGCTCGCGCTCGCGGACAACCTGGATGCGGCCTCGAACCTGTTCCTCGGGCGCGAACTGGTCACGCCGCTGGGCTTCGTGGACGAAGCGCGGATGGAAGCGGAAACCCGCAAGATCATGGGCCGCCTGAACCCGAACTTCCGCAAGTTCGCCGCACCCGTGAAGGCCCTGTCAGGCGGCCAGCGGCAGTCGGTCGCCATTGCCCGCGCGGTCTACTTCAACGCCCGCATCCTGATCATGGACGAACCGACCGCCGCCCTCGGCCCCCAGGAAACCCGCATGGTAGCCGAACTGATCCAGGAGCTGAAGCGCCAGGGCCTGGGCATCTTCCTGATCGAGCATGACATCCACGCGGTGATGAACCTGTGCGACCGCGCGAGCGTCATGAAGAACGGCCAGCTTGTCGGCACCGTGGACGTCAAGGACGTCACCGACGACGACATCCTCGGCATGATCATCCTCGGCAAGAAACCCGCAAAGGCCGCGTGACATGTACCTCGGGCTTGATCTCGGCACGTCCGGGCTGAAGGGCGTGATCCTCGACGACGACCAGCGCATCGTGGCAGAGGCCACCGCGCCCCTGACCGTCAGCCGCCTGCACTCGGGCTGGTCCGAACAGGCCCCCGCCGACTGGATCGCGGCGGCCGAAGCCGTGTTCGACGCGCTGGAACACAAGGGCCTGCGCGATATCACCGGCATCGGGCTGTCGGGCCAGCAGCATGGCGCGACCCTTCTGGACGCCGCCGATCAGGTGCTGCGCCCCTGCATCCTGTGGAACGACACGCGCGCCCATGTGGAAGCGGCCGAGATGGACGCGACGCCTTCCTTCCGGCGGATCGCGGGCAACATCATCTTCCCGGGCTTCACCGCGCCGAAACTGCGCTGGGTGGAACGGCATGAACCCGCCACCTTTGCGCGTGTCGCCAAGGTGCTGCTGCCGAAGGACTACCTGCGCCTGTGGCTGACCGGGGAACATGTGTCCGAGATGTCGGATGCCTCGGGCAAGGGCTGGCTCGACATCGCCCGGCGCGACTGGTCGGACGAATTGCTCGCGGCCACCAACCTGTCGCGCGCCCACATGCCCCGGCTGGTGGAAGGCTCGCAGGTGTCGGGGACGCTGCGGCCCGAACTGTCGGCCCGCTGGGGCATGGGCCGCCCGGTGGTGGCGGGCGGCGCGGGCGACAATGCCGCGTCCGCCGTGGGCACCGGCGTCATCGGACCGGGCGCGGCCATCGTGTCTATCGGCACCTCGGGCGTGGTCTTCGCGGGCACCGACGGGTTCCGGCCCGCGCCCGAGACGGCGGTGCACGCCTTCTGCCACGCGCTGCCTGGGACCTGGCACCAGATGGGCGTGATCCTGGCCGCAACCGACGCGCTGAACTGGTTCGCGCGACTGGTCGGGTCTGATGCCGCTACGCTGACGGGCAGCCTTGGCCCGTTGCAGGCGCCGGGGCGAACGCTGTTCATGCCCTATCTGGGGGGCGAACGCACGCCGGTCTGTTCGGCCACCGTGCGGGGCAGCTTCACCGGTCTTGAACACGCGACCGACACGGCGGGCGCGACCCGCGCCGTGCTGGAAGGGGTGACGTTTGCCTTTCGCGACAGCCTGGATGCGCTGGCCGCCACCGGCACCCGGCCCGACCGGCTGATCGCCGTCGGCGGCGGCACGCGTTCGGACTACTGGCTGGCCGCGATTGCCACCACCCTTGGCCTGCCCGTGGACCTGCCGGCCTCGGGCGACCTGGGGGGGGCCTTCGGGGCCGCCCGTCTGGGGATGATGGCCGCCACCGGCGCCGGGGCCGAGATCGCCACCCCGCCCCGCATCGCCCGCACCATCGCGCCCGATCCGGGCCTCGCCGACGCCTTTGCCGCGGCCCACGCCCGTTTCGTTGCCGCCCGCACCGCCATCAGGGACCTGACATGACCGACTTCTTCCACGGAATTCCGAAGATCGCCTACGAAGGCCCTGACACGGAAAACGAATTCGCCTATCGGCACTACAACCCCGATGAGGTAATCCTGGGCAAGCGGATGGAGGATCATCTGCGCTTTGCCGTGGCCTACTGGCACAGCTTCGCCTGGCCGGGCGGCGACCCCTTCGGCGGCCAGACGTTCCAGCGCCCGTGGTTCGGCGACACGATGGACCTGGCAAAGCTCAAGGCCGACGTGGCCTTCGAGATGTTCGACATCCTGGGCGTGCCGTTCTTCTGCTTCCACGACGCCGATGCGCGCCCCGAAGGCGCGACATTCGCCGAGTCCCGCCGGAACCTGGAGGCGATCACCGACTACTTCGGCGAGAAGATGCAGACGTCCCGCACGCGGCTGCTCTGGGGCACGGCGAACCTGTTCAGCCACCGCCGCTGGATGTCGGGCGCGGCGACGAACCCCGATCCGGATGTCTACGCCTATGCCGCCGCGACGGTGAAGGCGAACATGGACGCGACGCACAAGCTGGGCGGCGCGAACTATGTCCTGTGGGGCGGGCGCGAGGGGTACGAGACGCTTCTGAACACCGACCTGGGGATCGAGGCGCAGAACGCAGGGCGCTTCCTGACCCAGGTGGTCGAGTACAAGCACAGGATCGGCTTCAAGGGCACGATCCTGATCGAGCCGAAGCCGCAGGAGCCATCCAAGCACCAGTACGACTATGACGTGGCAACGGTCTTCGGGTTCCTCCAGCGCTTCGGGCTGGAAAAGGAAGTGAAGGTCAACATCGAGCAGGGCCACGCGATCCTGGCGGGGCACTCCTTCGAGCACGAGATCGCGCTGGCGGCCTCGCTCGGCATCTTCGGGTCCATCGACATGAACCGGAACGACTATCAGTCGGGCTGGGACACCGACCAGTTCCCGAACAACCACGCCGAAAAGACGCTGGCCTTCTACGAGATCTTGCGGGCGGGCGGCTACACCACGGGCGGCACGAACTTCGACGCCAAGGTGCGTCGGCAGAGCCTCGACCCCGAGGATCTGATCCTCGCGCATGTGGGGGGCATGGACACCTGCGCCCGCGCGCTGAAATCGGCCGCGCGGATGTGGGAGGACGGCGAACTCGAGGCGCTGCGCACCGCCCGCTACGTGGGCTGGGATACCGCGCGGGCGCGCAAGATGCTGGAAGGGCGGCTCGAGGATGCCGCCGCCATGGTCGAGGCCGAAGGGCTGGAGCCCCAGCCCCGGTCGGGCCGGCAGGAGCGGCTGGAGAACCTCGTGAACCGCTACGTCTGACGGGCGAGGTTGCCGCGGGCTGTGCGCTCGGCGGAGGCGGGGGGCGCTGCCCCCC
>DBBA01000379.1:10242-10440 GCA_002291955.1 Rhodobacteraceae bacterium UBA996
GGTCCGGCCCCGGGGCCGGACCTCCCCCCGGGGTACTTGCGCAAGGATGAAGGGGGCAGGGGCCGGTTCGACGGTGTCCTGTCCACAGGTGATGCGCGCCTCCCTCCCCTCTTGATGGGGTGGAGGGGCCGGTGGCCGGGCGCGCAACGCGTGCCGCGCGAACCGGTCGTGCACCAAGGTTGACAAAACCCTGACGTG
>DBBA01000366.1:0-174 GCA_002291955.1 Rhodobacteraceae bacterium UBA996
CGCGCAGCCAGCGCAGCGCATCCGGCCGGGCCGGGTCGCTGGTGGCCATCAGCAGGCGCGCGTGGTTCCGTGCGCCGGGAGTTTCGGGGAACACCGCGCCGTGCCGCCTGAGGCCATCGCGGCAGGCGGCCAGCGCCGCCTGCCAGGCGGCAGCGCCGCAGGCGGCGGGCGTGA
>DBBA01000366.1:495-26601 GCA_002291955.1 Rhodobacteraceae bacterium UBA996
CGCCGCAGGCGGCGGGCGTGATGTCGAGCACGACCCTCATGCGTCGTCGTCCGGGTCGTCGTCGCCCGTCGCCGTGCGGCGGGTGTTGGCGTTGGCCACCCCCCACCACGGCAGGTCGATCCCGAGGAACCCGGCCAGCCGGTCGCGGGCGTCGGGCGCCTCGACCGGCAGTTCGAGAAAGTCGTCGGCCCCCGCGAACACCTGCCGACAGAACGCGTGGTGCCCCTCGATCCAGCGGATGCGCTGGGCGTCGGTCGCGCCATACCCCTCGGGCAGGCCGGGCACGGCGGCATCGGGCAGGCGGCGGCGCCCGAGGTTCGACCAGCGGCCCATGCTGTCGGAAATCCGTGCGGCCGGGCGCACCGTCAGGACAAAGCGCATCCCCGGGTGGCGGTCGCGAAGGCCGGAAATCAGCCCCCAGTCGGTCTGCGGCCACAGGTTCAGCCCGTCGCGCACGATGGAACACTCGGTCGCGGCATCGAAATCGGACAGGTGCTGCCAGGGATCGCCGGTGGAAAACCAGCCGTCATACATCAGGCGGCCGACATAGCCGCGCACGGTGGACTGGCCCGCGCGCACCTTCCAGTCGGCCACCCGCAGGCCCGCGGCGGTCAGCGCCTGACCCAGCGTCGTGGTGCCCGACTTGGGCAGGCCGAGGTTCATGACCTTAAGCGGCATGCCACAGCCCCAGCGCGCGCAGCGCCGCTTCTTCCTCGACCGGGAGGGTCGGGGCGGCCCGCAGGGCAGCGACAAGATCCGGCATCTGCGCCCGCATCTGGGCGGCCTTGGCGCGGTGGCGGTCCACGCAGAGCCGGTGCAGGCGGTCCACCTCGGGGTCGGCGCGGAGGTCTGCGATCCCGGCCAGCGTCCTTGGCAGGTGGCGCAGGACAGTGGGGCTGTCGCAGCCGCCGTCGTTCCGCGCCCGCCAGTAGTCCAGATCGAAGGCCCGGTCCGGCCGGTTCACGTCGCCCCGGTCGAGCTTGACAAGGTAGCTGTCGAGCGACCGCAGCGCGTAGTGGTTCAGCGTGGCATGGGCGCGCGCGCCCGCCGCCGGAAAGGCGCGGATGCGGCGCTTGCGGGCGGCGGCGGCGAAGTCGGGCGGCACGGGGCGGCCCGATCCGTCGGTCCAGGCAATCGCCGCCGGGTCCGTTCCGCGCTTCACGAAGGGCCGGTGCGCGCCGATGTACTGCAGGGGAAAGTCGCGGCGGAACAGGGTCTTGACCTCGATCGCCATATCCGCGCCCCACAGGTCGGGGTCATGGGTGCGGGTGAACTGGCCAGTCACGGGGGCGTCGTCGAACGCCTCGACCCCGCCATTGGCGAAGAAGCGGAACGGGAGGGAGATCGCCTGCGGGTCGCCGCAGGCCGCGATCAGGTCGGGCAACGTGCCGCCGCTGGCGTGGATGTCCACGAATTCGTCCACGTCGGTGACCAGCACCCAGTCGGCCGCCCGGACCAGCGGGTGGCGTGCGGCGGCCTTGAGCGCCTCCATCTGGTAGGCGCGGCCCTGGGCGGGGTTCGGCAGGTGCGTGACGACCCCGCGCGCGGCCAGCGCGTCGAGAAGCGCGTCGGTGCCGTCGGTGCAGTCGTTGGAATAGAACAGGAAATCCGTCACCCCCGCCGCCCGGTGAAAGGCGATCCATTCCAGAAGGAACGGGCCTTCGTTCCGCACGCAGGTGACGGCGGTGATGCGGAGCGTCACGAGGGCGCGCCCACGGCCGGACCGTCCGCCTTGCGGCGCGCGCGGGTGTCCGGGCGGAGTTTCCGCACCAGGCGGATCCCGTCCTTCAGGCTTTCCCGCCCCTTGGCCTCGGCCACGATCTCGCGGAAGCGGGGGGCGGGCCAGGGGGCACCGGCGGGGATGAACCCGCCCTCGGTCAGGGCGGCCTGAAGGCGCGCGAAGTCCACCTGACCAAAGGCGTTGCGGTTGGCCCGGCCCGTCCCCTCGGGCACCCAGTCGGCTACCAGCGCATCGATCATCCGGGGCGCCCGGCCGGTGAAGGCCGCGATATGGGTCGCGATGCCGTCGGGCACGCCCGAGGACCGGCGCAGGATCACCGCGATATCCTTGGGCGAGGGGTCCGCAAAGGCGAGCATGTGAAAGGCCGACCCGTCCGGGCCGACGACTGATCGCGCGGCGCGGTAGGCGGCGACCTGTGCGGCGATGGCGTGTTTCTGCGGGTGGAACACGGCATAGTCGGCCTGTTCCATCGCGGCCTCGATCCTGGGTTCGGTCAGGATCCCGCCCTCGGCCCCGCCGAGGGCCGACCGTGACAGGTACAGGCGCGGCCGACCGTCCGGGGCGATGCCGCGGGCGAAGCGGTCGCGGATGAAGGCCCGAAACAGGGCGGTTCCGGCGAACATCGGTCCGATCCCGAAGCCCTGGCCCGGGATGACCAGTTCCTCGACCTGCGTCGGGCGATCCAGCACGCGGACCGGCAGGCCGAGGTCGAAGAGGTCGAACATCTCGGTCTGCCAGGCCGACAGCGCCTCGACCCGGCCCGGCCGCTTGGGCAGGAACACGATCCCGTCGAGGGACCCGGCATGGCCGAGCGCCCAGAGTCGCGGCAGGCTTTCGCACAGGAAGTGGCCGAAATGCGCCCAGAGCTGCCCGGCATAGAGGTGGCGGCCGGGCAGGCGCGGCACCGCGCCGGCGGGCGGGGAAGGCGCGGTCATCGTCGGGCGCGGGCCGCGCCATGTCACGGCGTGGGGGCAGGGCGTCCCGTCGGCGGCCAGCACGCCGGCCGGCTGCACCATCGCCGACACCACGGGTGGCACCGCCACGGCGTCCCGCAGGGTGACGATCTCGTGCGACCATCCGCCCCCGGGGTCGGGCGGCAGGGACGCATCAGAGCCGAGCGGCGTGAGGGACATGCGGTTGACTGCCCGTGGTGGCCCGGGTCTGGCGCCCGGCTGCGGTCAGACTAGCCGATCCCGGGCACCTTGGGAATCCGGGGTGGCGCAATGGCCAAGGGCAGGAGGCTGTCTGCCCCCCGCGCAACCCCCCGCACACACCGAGGATACTTTCGGCGCCCCGAAGGGTCAGACGAACGCCTGCAGCCCGGTGATCGCGCGGCCCAGGATCAGGGCATGCACGTCATGCGTGCCTTCATAGGTGTTCACGGTCTCGAGGTTCGCCATGTGGCGGAACACCGGGAAGGCGTCCGAGATGCCGTTGCCGCCCAGCATGTCGCGGGCATCGCGCGCGATCGCCAGCGCCGCGCCGCAGTTGTTGCGCTTGATCAGGCTGATCATCTCGGGTGCGGCGCGGGCGTCGTCCATCAGGCGGCCGACCTGCAGGCTTGCCTGCAGGCCCAGCGCGATCTGGGTGGACATGTCGGCGAGCTTCTTCTGGTAAAGCTGCGTCTGCGCCAGCGGGCGGCCGAACTGCCTGCGGTCAAGGCCGTACTGGCGCGCGGTGTGGAAACACGCCTCGGCCGCGCCCATCACGCCCCAGGAGATGCCGTAGCGCGCGCGGTTGAGGCAGCCGAACGGGCCCTTCAGCCCCTCGACCCCGGGCAGAAGCGCGTCGTCGCCGACCTCGACCCCGTCCATCACGATCTCGCCGGTGATCGAGGACCGCAGCGACAGCTTGCCGCCGATCTTGGGGGCGGACAGGCCCCGGGTGCCCTTCTCCAGCACGAAGCCGCGGATCTTGCCGCCGTGCGCGTCGGACTTGGCCCAGACGACGAAGACATCGGCAATGGGGGCGTTGCTGATCCACATCTTGGATCCGGTCAGCACATAGCCCCCGTCGACCTTCCGCGCCGTGGTCTTCATGCCCGCGGGGTCGGACCCGGCATCGGGTTCGGTCAGGCCGAAGCAGCCGATCCAGTCGCCCCGGGCCAGCCGCGGCAGGTAGCGGGCGCGTTGCGCATCGGTGCCGTAGGCGTGGATCGGATACATCACGAGCGACGACTGCACGCTCATCATGCTGCGATAGCCGCTGTCGATGCGCTCGACCTCGCGCGCGACCAGGCCATAGGCGACGTAGCCCGCGCCAAGACCGCCGTGCGCCTCGGGGATCGTGACGCCCAGAAGCCCGGCCTCGCCCATCTCGGCAAAGATCGCGGGGTCGGTCGTCTCGTCGGACCAGGCTTTCGTGACCCGGGGCGCCAGCCGGTCCTGGGCAAAGGCGCGGGCCCCATCGCGCAGCATCCGCTCGTCCTCGGACAACTGGTCGTCCAGGCGCAGGGGATCGTCCCAGGCATAGCGGCCGAGGTCGGGTGCGTCCTTGGCGGCGAGCGCGGGGGAAATCGGGGTGGCGAGGGTCATGGCCGGGTCCTCCTGACGGGGGAATACCGCAGGGCGGTCGCGCGGTCCATGCGGCGGGTTCCCGCCGGTCACGGCGAATTGGCCTGCGCCCGGCAGAACCGGCGGCTAGACAGGGGGACGATCCGGCAATTGCCGCCGAACCGAGGGGTGAACCGCCATGCAAACCGCGATCCTGCATCGCTTGCGCAATTCCACGGCGCTCGTTCTGGCGTTGTCGCTGGTGCTTCCCGCGCCGGTCCCGCTGCGTGCGCAGGATGTGCCGCCCTGCGCAGCTCAGGGCGGCGTGCCCTGCCTTGCGCCTGACGGGACGACGGTGGACACGCCAGAGGGACTGATCGAACTGTTGCTGACGGTGCCTGACGCCGCTCCCGGGACGAACGAAGCCGCGCCCGCCCCTGAACCCGAGGTCGCCCCCGAACCTGAAATTGCCCCTGAACCCGAGGTCGCCCCGGTTCCAGAGGTCGTGCCGGACCCGGCGCCTGTCCCCGACGTGATCCCGGAGACGGTGCCCGAGCCGGTCCCCGAGTCGGGACCTGTCCCCGAGTCGGCACCTGTCCCCGAGCCCACGCCTGTCCCCGAGCCCACGCCTGTGCCCGCGACCGAGCCTGTGCCCGAGGCGGTCCCTGTGCCCGAGGCGGTGCCGGTACCGGAGGCGACGCCGGTGCCAGAAGCAGCACCCGTGCCCGAAGCCGCAACGGTGCCCGAGGCAGTACCCGCACCGTTGCCCGAGGCCACGCCGTTGCCTGAGGCCACCGCACCGGTCCCCGTGCCCGACGCGGTGACGGTCGCGCCCACCGACGTTGCAATCCCTTCCCAGCCGGACCCCGTGCTGGTCGAGGCCCCGCCGGAAACCGCCGCGGCCGCCGCGGCCGAGGGCGCCCCTCCCGCAACGGCCGAGGTTGTCGAGGAGATCGTGACCGGCGACACCGCACGCGCCGCGACCGAGGATTTCGAGACGACGGTCAGCGGCCGGTCGCGGTCCGGCGACGACGACCGTCAGTTGTCCGACTTCGAGAAGGCGCTGATCGTGGGCCTTGGCGCGGTTGCCGTCGGCGCCATCCTGACCAACGGCAACCGGGTCGTGGCGAACTCGGGCGACCGGGTCGTGGTCGAGGATGGCCAGGGCGCGCTGACCGTGCTCAAGGACGAGGACGCGATCCTGCGCCAGCCCGGCGCGCAGGTCCGGACCGAGACCTTCTCGGACGGATCGTCGCGCAGCTTCGTCACCCGCGACGATGGCAGCCGGATCGAGACGATCCGCGGGCCGGATGGCCGGGTGCTGCGCCGCGCACGCCTGTTGCCGGACGGGACCGAGATCCTGCTGTTCGACGACACCATCCCCGAGGACCGGATCGACGTGACCGCGCTGCCCGCGCCGGTGCCCGCCCTGACCCTGTCCGAGATCGAGGCGCGGGACGCCGACGCGCTCGCGCGGGCGATCGCGCGGCTGCAGGCCGAGGACCGTGCGCGCACGGATGCCGCCCGCTTCTCGCTGCGGCAGGTGCGCGAGGTGCGCGCCGTGCGCGAGGTCGCCCCCGAGATCGCGCTGGATGTCACCTTTGCCACCGGGTCGGCCGCCATTCCGCCGGAACAGGCGGGGCGACTGCTTGCGTTGGGGCAGGCGATGAACGGGCTGATCGCCGCCAACCCGCGCGAGGTGTTCCTGATCGAGGGCCACACCGACGCGACGGGTGCGGCCGAGTTCAACCTGGCCCTGTCGGACCGCCGCGCCGAATCGGTGGCGCTGGCGCTGACCCAGTTCTTCGGGGTGCCGCCCGAGAGCATGGTCGTGCAGGGCTATGGCGAATCGGCGCTGCTGATCCTGACGCTCGAGGCCGAGGAGGCCAACCGCCGGGCGACCGTCCGCCGCATCACGCCGCTGTTGCGCGAGATCGTCGCCAGCCGCTGACCGCAGGCGCCCGGCAGGCGCGGGGGCGCTTCGCCGGTGCGCTTGCTTTGCAGGCGCGGACAGCCAGGGCCCGGTGCGCCGGCATCGCCGCGTCGCCGTGGCAAGCGGGTCCTTGACCGAGGGCCGCCGCCCGGCCATCGGCCTTTGGCGGCAACCGACTGATTTGCCCCCCTTGCCCTTCATCCTGTCCCAAATATCCCGGGGGGGTGAGGGCCGCTCGGAACGATGCCCGGTGGGCATCGTTCAGGCCCGAACGCCCGAGGGCCATGCCCGAGGGCAGCGGGGGCAGAGCCCCCGTGGGGCCGCCCGGACCGAGGTACAGTGCACATCGGTCAGGCCCGAACACCCGAGCCCCATGGGCGAGGGTCCATGCCCGACGGCAAGCGGGGGTAGCGCCAACGCGGGGCCGCCGCGGCAGGACGTACGCCCGGCAGGCGCGACGGGCGTCCTATACCCGCGAGACCAGTCCGCCCGCATGGCGGCGAATCCGCCCGTCGAGTTCGAGGTCGAGCAGCACCGGCGCGACCTCGGCCTCGGACGCGTCGACGTCGCGGCGCAACTGGTCCACGGCCAGCGGCGACGGTCCCAGCCGGTCCAGGATCAGGCCGTGCAGCGCCGCCGCCTCGCGCAGCGGACGGGCGGCGGGCCGCGTCGCCGGGATCACTGGGGCGATGATCTCGCCCCGGGGGGCAGGGGCGGCCCGCTGCGGCGCCGGGGCCGAGATCGCCCCCAGCGCCTCGATCACGTCGGCGGCGTCGCGCACCAGGGTCGCGCCATCGCGGATCAGCATGTTGCAGCCGCCCGCGCGCGCGTCGATCGGGTGGCCGGGCACGGCCAGCACCTCGCGCCCCAGATCGGCGGCGTCGCGCGCGGTGATCAGGCTGCCGGATTTCGCCGCGGCCTCCACCACCACGACCCCGCGGCACAGGCCCGCCACGATCCGGTTGCGGGCGGGGAAGTGGCGCGCCTGCGGCTGCAGGCCCATCGGCTGTTCCGACAGGCGCAGGCCCTGATAGCCGATCTCCTGCGCCAGCACCGCATTCTCGGGCGGGTAGACCACGTCGACCCCGCCCGCGAGCACCGCGATGGTTCCGGTGCCCAGTGCCGCCTCGTGCGCGGCCGTGTCGATTCCACGCGCCAGCCCCGACACCACGACCCAGCCCGCCGCGCCCAGCCCCTCGGCCAGACCCTTGGCGGTGCGAAGTCCGAGCGAGGAGGCGTTGCGGGCGCCGACCAGGGCGACAAGCGGCCGCCCCAGAAGGTCGGCATTGCCGATGGCCCAGAGGAACGGCGGCGCGTCGGGCGTGTCGGCCAGAAGCGCGGGGTACAGCGGGTCACCCATCGCCACCATGCGCGCGCCGGCGATGCGCGCGGCGCGAAGCTCGGCCAGCGCGACCGGTTCGGGGCAGGGGGTGTAGTCGTCGATCCCGGCCATGCGCGCCACCTCGGGCAGCGCGGCGAGCGCCGCATCGGCGCTGTGATGTTCGGCCATCAGGCGCCGGAAGGTCGACGGACCGACACGGCGCGAGCGCAGGAGACGGACCCAGCCCAGCTTCTCTTCCTCGCGGTGGGGTGGGGTGAGGGGGGTGAGGGAAGGAGGGGTGTGATCCTCGGCCATGCTGGGTCCGTTCCTGCGAGGCCAGTGATGCACCGCCGATGGTTAACGGGGACTTAAGGACCAAGGTCCAATGCGAAAAATCTTCTGGGGAATGGCGAAGCCCATGAAAGGATGCGGAAGTTTCCTGCGTCCCGGGCCGTGTGGACGCAGGTGTGCGCGCGTGTCGCAAGGCTCAGGCGGCCGATCCGCCGACCGTCAGCCCGCCGATCAGCAGCGTCGGCTGGCCCACGCCCACCGGCACCCACTGGCCCGCCTTGCCGCAGTTCCCCATGCCCGGGTCAAGCGTCGAATCGCGGCCCACCGCGCGCACGTTCAGAAGCGCGGTCGGCCCGTCGCCGATCAGGGTCGCGCCCTTGACCGCCGCGCCGATGCGGCCGTTCTTCACGCGGTAGGCCTCGGTGCAGGAGAACACGAACTTGCCCGATGTGATGTCCACCTGACCGCCGCCGAAGCCCACGGCCCAGATGCCATCCGTCACGTCGCCCACGATCCCGGCCGGATCGGCATTGCCCGACAGCATGATGGTGTTGGTCATTCGAGGCATCGGGATATGCGCGTGGCTTTGCCGCCGCCCGTTGCCGGTGGGGGCGACGCCCATCAGGCGCGCGTTCTGGCGGTCCTGCATATAGCCCGTCAGGATCCCGTCCTCGATCAGCACGGTCCGGCCCGACGGCGTGCCTTCGTCGTCCACGGTGATCGACCCGCGCCGGTCGGGGATCGTCCCGTCATCCACCACCGTGACACCGGGTGCGGCGATCCGCGTGCCCATGAGGCCGGCAAAGGCCGAGGTGCCCTTGCGGTTGAAATCGCCCTCCAGCCCATGTCCCACGGCCTCGTGCAGGAGGATCCCGGGCCAGCCCGGCCCCAGCGCCACGTCCATCATGCCCGCGGGCGCAGGCTCGGCGCCCAGGTTCACGACGGCGATGCGCAGCGCCTCGGCCACAGTGCCCTGCCAGTGGTCGCGCGCGACCAGCCCCGCCAGCCCGTGGCGCCCGCCGCCCCCGGCGGTCCCCGTCTCGCGCCGGCCGGCCTCCTCGACGATGACGCTGACGTTCAGCCGTGCCATCGGGCGGATGTCGGTGACCAGCCCGCCCTCGGGGCGAAGGATCGCCACCTCCTGCAGGCTGGCGGCGAGCGAGACGGACACCTGCACCACGCGCAGGTCAAGCCCGCGGGCAAAGGCGTCGATCTCGGCCAGGGTTTCGACCTTGAGGCCGAAGGGCAGCTCCGACACCGGGTCGGCATCGGCATAGAGCTTGCGATTCGTGCCGGGCGGCGGTGGGGCCATCACCCCACCGCCCGCGCCGACCGCCAGCCGGGCGGTGGCAACCGCGCGGGACAGGGCGGCTTCGGACACCTCGGTGGCATGGGCGTAGCCTGCCGTGTCGCCCCGGACGGCGCGCAGGCCGAACCCCTCGGTCGCCTCGTAGGAGGCTGATTTCAGGCGCCCGTCGTCCCAGACCAGGCTTTCCGAGCGGGCGCGTTCCAGGAACAGTTCGCCATCATCCGCCCCGGCGACCGCCTGCCGCAACAGCGCCAGCGCGCGGTCGCGGTCGAGATGCGTGTCGAAGGGGCGGAAGGGGGCAGCCGGGTCGGGTCGGTCCATGGACATGGGGTCCTTGTTCGGAGGGGCGGCGGATGGGGATGACGGCGCAGGGCGTCCCTTTGCCGCAAGCGGGGCGCTTGGCAGGCCTCGCCTAATATGGTTTCACCCGACTTCAATACAACCGCCCGCAGGACTTCGGGACATCTGCGGTAATGGGAACGGGAACAGAACCGATGCGCGCGATCCAAGTGCTTGGCGGCCGGGCGGCCGCCGTGGTGGCCACGCTGGCCGCAACCCTGTCTGCGGGCATGGTAGCCGCGCAGGACACGATCGTGCTGCCGGAACTGCCCTCAATCGGAAAGCCGGTGGAGCGCGGGATCGACTTCCAGCCCGCCGCGACCGAGCTTGCCCGTGACCTGCAGTGGCTCGACGGGATGATCAACGTGATCATGTTTGCCATCGTGGCCCTGGTGACCGTGCTGCTGGCGATCATCGCCGTCCGCTACAACCGCAACTCCAACGCCACGCCGGCTCGCTTCACCCACAACACCCCGATCGAGGTCGCCTGGACGGTCGTTCCGATCCTGATCCTGGTGTTCATCGGTGCCTTTTCGCTGCCGATCCTGTTCAAGCAGCAGGAAATCCCGGCGGGCGACGTGGTCATCAAGGCGACCGGATACCAGTGGTACTGGGGCTACGAGTATCCCGACGAGGGTATCGCCTTCGAGAGCTACATGATCGGCTCGCCCGCGACCGGCGGCGACAACCGTCTGACGCCCGAGGTCGAGGCGCAGCTGGAGGCGGCCGGATATACCCGCGACGAGTTCCTGCTGGCCACCGACACCGCGATGGTGGTGCCGGTCGGCAAGACCATCGTGGTGCAGGTGACGGCCGCCGACGTGATCCATTCCTGGACGATCCCGGCCTTTGGCGTGAAGCAGGACGGAATCCCCGGGCGGCTGGCGCAGCTGTGGTTCAAGGCCGAGCAGGAGGGCGTGTTCTTTGGACAGTGTTCGGAACTGTGCGGGATCGACCATGCCTACATGCCGATCACCGTCAAGGTCGTCAGCGAGGAAGCCTATGCGGCCTGGCTGGAGCAGGCGCGGGAGCTTTACGCGATGGACCCCGCCCCCCGGGGCGTGACCGTCGCCTCGGCCGACTGAGGCGCGCGCGCAGATGACCGACGTGTCCAACAGCCTGTCGCGGACCCCGGAAGCGGGGTTCGGCGACTATGTCGCGCTGCTCAAGCCGCGCGTGATGTCGCTGGTGGTGTTCACCGCGCTGGCCGGGATGGTGGTGGCGCCGGGGGCCGGTGCGCTGCACCCGGTCGAGGCGTTCGCGGCGATCCTGTTCATTGCCGTGGGCGCGGGCGCCTCGGGCGCGCTGAACATGTGGTGGGATGCCGACATCGACGCGGTGATGCGGCGCACGGCGGGCCGTCCAGTGCCCTCGGGCCGCGTTGCGGGTGGCGAGGCGCTGGCGGTGGGACTGGGCCTGTCGGGCCTGTCGGTGATGATGCTGGCGCTGGCGTCGAACCTAGTGGCGGCGGGACTGCTGGCCTTCACGATCTTCTTCTACGCCGTCGTCTATTCCATGTGGCTGAAACGGGCGACCCCGCAGAACATCGTGATCGGGGGCGCGGCCGGGGCCTTTCCGCCGGTGATCGGCTGGGCGGTCGCGACGGGCGGCACGTCGGTCGAGGCGTGGCTGATGTTCGCGCTGATCTTCCTGTGGACCCCGCCACATTTCTGGGCGCTGGCGCTGTTCATGAAGGACGACTACCACCGCGCAGGCGTGCCGATGCTGACGGTCACGCACGGGCGGCGGGCGACGCGGGGGCAGATCCTGGCCTATACGGTCGCGCTGGTGCCGGTGTCGCTGGCGCTTGCCCTGTCGTCGGTGGGTGGGCCGCTGACGCTGGCGGTGGCGGTGGTCCTGAACGCCGTGTTCCTGCATGGCGCCTGGGCGATCCGCGCGCGGGACGAAGCGGTGGCCGAGGCCGACGCCTATGCGGTGGAGAAGCGGGTGTTCCGCTTCTCGCTGTCCTACACGTTCCTGCATTTCGCGGCGCTGATGGCCGAACGGGCGCTGTCGCCTGTCGGCCTTGGGGGGTGGTGACATGGCGATCACGAAGACCCACGAGCTGCATGGCCGTCGCTGGGGGCGCAACCTGGGTGTGGCGTTGTGCCTGATCGGGTTCGCCGGACTGATGTTCGCGCTGACCATCGTCAAGGTCAGCCGGGGCGACCCGATGCAGGCCTTCGACCACCAGTTCCGCCCCGAGATGGACCGCACCGAAACGGAGCCCGCCCGATGAGGATTTTGCCCCGCGACCCCAAGCTGCGCAGCGCCAGTCAGGCGGGCCTTCTGGTGGTGACCATGGGCGCGCTCGCCTGGGCGTCGGTGCCGCTATACGACTGGTTCTGCCGGGTGACGGGCTATGGCGGCACCACGGGCGTGGCCGAATACGCCCCCGACGACATCCTGGACCAGACCATCACGGTGCGCTTCGACGGATCGCGGGACGCGGGCATGCCCTGGGGCTTCCGGCCCATGCAGCGCGAGATGACCGTGCGCATCGGCGAAACGGGGCTGGCCTTCTACGAGGCGTGGAACCCGACCGACCGGGTGGTGGCGGGCACGGCCAGCTACAACGTCACGCCCTATCAGGCGGGCGGGCATTTCGTGAAGATCCACTGCTTCTGCTTCGAACAGCAGGTCCTGCAGCCGGGCGAGCGGGTGGAGATGCCGGTGACCTTCTTCGTGGACCCCTCGATCGTGGCGGACCGCGATGCCAACGGCGTGCAGGTGATCACGCTGTCCTATACCTTCTATGAAACCGATCTGCCCGAGGAACAGGCGGCGCTGCCGCCCGCGCCCGCGCCGGTCGCAAACTGACGACGGCACCGCCGAAAGGGACCGAGGCATGGCGCACGCGAAGAACCACGACTACCACATCCTGCCGCCCTCGATCTGGCCGCTTCTGGCGGCGGTGGGCGCCTTTGCCATGCTGTTCGGCGCGGTCCTGTGGATGCACGACGTCACGCCGTTCCTGTTCCTGATCGGGCTGGTCGCGGTGCTGTACGTCATGTTCGCTTGGTGGACGGACGTCGTGGCCGAAAGCCGCGCGGGCGACCACACGCCGGTGGTGCGGATCGGCCTGCGCTACGGCTTCATCCTGTTCATCATGTCCGAGGTGATGTTCTTTGCGGCGTGGTTCTGGTCGTTCTTCAAGCACGCCATGTACCCGATGAACGAATACGTGGGCTCCACCTATGTGCCGCCCGAGTTCTACCAGGTCGATCCGTTTCACCTGCCCCTGATCAACACGCTGGTGCTTCTCCTGTCGGGCTGCGCGGTGACCTGGGCGCACCATGCGCTGGTGCATGGCGGCGACCGCAAGGACGTCGAGTGGGGGCTGCTGGCGGCGGTGGTGCTGGGCGTGGCCTTCACCGGCCTGCAGGCCTACGAGTACCATTACCTGATCGTCGAGCAGGACTGGGTGTTCGGCACCGACAAGTTCTTCTCCAACTTCTTCATGGCCACGGGCTTCCACGGGATGCACGTGATCATCGGGACGATCTTCCTGTTCGTCTGCTACCTGCGGGTGCGGGCGGGGCACTTCACCGCCGAGAAGCATGTCGGGTTCGAGGCTGCGGCCTGGTACTGGCACTTCGTCGACGTGGTTTGGTTGTTCCTGTTCTTCGCCGTCTACATCTGGGGTATCGGCTGATCCGGGTGTGGGCGGGGGGCTCTGCCCCCGGGCAAGGCTGACGCCTCGCTCCCCCCGGGATACTTGAAACAGGATGAAGGGTCAGGGCGCGGGACTTCTCGCGCCCCTTGACCTTGCGGGGGGCAGGTGGATGGGCCGACTGATCGGGGCGCTGGTGCTGGGGATCGCAGGCTGTGCGGTGCTGCTGGGCCTTGGTGTCTGGCAGATGCAGCGGCTGGCCTGGAAGGAAAGTGTGCTGGCCGCGATCGAGGCGCGGATCGGGGCGGCGCCGGTGGCGATCCCGGTGATGCCGGATCCCGTGGCGGACCGCTATCTGGCGGTGACGGCGGACGGCATGTTCCTGAGCGAGGAGATCCATGTGCTGGCCTCGCGCAAGCAGGGCGGCGCGGGGTACCGGCTGATCGCGGTATTTGCGACGGCGGACGGGCGGCGGGTGCTGGCCGACCGGGGGTTCATGCCCCTGGAGGCCAAGGACACCGCGCGGCCCGAGACGCCGGCCACCATCATCGGCAACCTGCACTGGCCCGAGGAGGTGGACCGCTTCACCCCTGCGCCCGATGCCGCACGGGACATCTGGTTTGCCCGCGACGTGCCCGCGATGGCGGCGGCGCTGGGGACCGAGCCCGTACTGGTGGTGGTGTCCGGCACATCCGAGCCCGCCCCGCCCGCCGAGGCCTTCCCCGTCGATACCGCGTCGATCCCGAACGACCACCTGGGCTATGCCGTCACCTGGTTCGGTCTGGCGGCCGTCTGGGCGGGGATGACAATCCTGCTGGTCTGGCGTATCCGGCGCCGCACCACCTGAGGGGGCGTCCATGCGCTATATCTCGACCCGGGGCGAGGCCCCCGCGCTTGGCTTTGCCGATGCGATGCTGACGGGCCTCGCGCGCGATGGCGGGCTGTACCTGCCCGAGACGATCCCGGTGCTGCGGGCGGACGAGATCGCCGCCATGGCGGGGCAGTCCTACGAGGAGATCGCGTTCCGGGTGATGTGGCCCTTCACCGGCGGGGCGTTCACGGACGAGGAATTCCGCGGTGCCATCGCGCGTGCCTATGTGGGCTTCGGCCATGCCGCGCGGGCGCCGCTGGTGCAGCTGGGCCCGGCGCATTTCCTGCTGGAGCTGTTCCACGGGCCGACGCTCGCCTTCAAGGACTTCGCGATGCAGCTGATCGGCCAGCTGTTCCAGCTGGAACTGGCCCGCCGGGGCAGCCGTATCACCATCGTGGGGGCGACCAGTGGCGACACCGGCAGCGCCGCGATGGAGGCGTTCCGGGGCCTGCCGGCGGTGGACCTGTTCATCCTGTTCCCGGACGGCCGGGTCAGCGAGGTGCAGCGGCGCCAGATGACCACGCCGGTGGAACCGAACGTGCATGCACTGGCGATTGACGGCACATTCGACGACGCGCAGGCCGCGGTGAAGGACATGTTCGCCGACGGGTCCTTCCGGGACGAGGTCGGGCTCGCGGGCATCAACTCGATCAACTGGGCGCGGGTGCTGGCGCAGGTCGTGTACTACTTTGCCGCCGCGACCGCGCTGGGGGCGCCGGGGCGCACCATTGATGTGACCGTGCCCACGGGGAACTTCGGCGACATCTTCGCGGCGCTGGTCGCCAAGCGGATGGGGCTGACCCTCGGGCGGCTGGTGATCGCCACCAACCGCAACGACATCCTGCATCGCACGCTGGCCACCGGCGAGCATCGCAAGGCAGGGGTGCACGCCACCACCAGCCCCAGCATGGACATCGAGGTGTCGTCGAACTTCGAACGCGCGCTGTACCTGGCATCCGGATGCGATGCCGCCGCCGTGCGGGGCATGATGGCGTCCCTGAAGCAGGCGGGCGGGTTCACGGTGGCGCCCGCCTTGCTGGCGGCCCTGCGGGCCGACTTCGCCAGCGGCGCGGCGGACGAGGACGCGACGCGGGCCACCATCGCGCGGACGCTCGCCGCGTCGGGCGAGCTTCTGTGCCCGCATTCCGCCGTCGGCGTGCATGTGGCCGAAGCCCACCTGCGCCCCGGCCTGCCGATGATCACGCTCGCCACCGCGCACCCGGCCAAGTTCCCGGACGCGGTGCAGGCGGCGACGGGGATCCGCCCCCCCCTTCCATCCCGCATGTCCGACCTTTATCAACGGCCGGAACGCGTGACGGCCGTTCCGAACGACCTGACCGCCATCGAAACCCTGATCCGGAGGCGTCGCGCGCGGTGACTGTCCGCTTCGATACCCTGTCCAACGGCCTGCGCGTGGTGACCGAAGCCATGCCGGGGCTGAAGTCCGCCTCCATCGGGATCTGGGTGCAAGCGGGCGGTCGGCACGAGACCGCGGCGCAGAACGGCATCGCGCATTTCCTGGAACACATGGCGTTCAAGGGGACCGAGCGGCGCAGCGCACTGGAAATCGCGGAAGCGATCGAGGATGTGGGCGGCTACATCAACGCCTACACGGGGCGCGAGATGACCGCGTACTATGCCCGGGTGCTGGAGGCCGACGTGGGCCTCGCGCTCGATGTCGTGGCCGACATCGTGCTGAACCCGGTGTTCGACGACGACGAGATCGAGGTCGAGCGCGGGGTGATCCTGCAGGAGATCGGGCAGGCGCTGGATACGCCCGACGACATCATCTTCGACTGGCTGCAGGAAGTGTCCTATCCCGGGCAGGCCATCGGGCGCACGATCCTTGGCCCTGCCGACCGGGTGGCGGCGTTCGGGCGCGAGGACTTCCGCGCCTTCACGGCCGCGCATTACGGGCCCGAGCGGCTGATCCTGTCGGCAGCGGGGGCGGTGGACCACGACGCGATCCTTCGGCAGGCCGAGCATCTGATGGGGCATCTGTCGCGCCGCGGAGGCGAGGCGCTTGTCCCGGCGCGGTTCCAGGGCGGCGAGCGGCGCGAGCTCAAGGCGCTGGAGCAGGCGCATCTGGCCATGGCCTTCGAGGCGCCGGGCATTCGCGATGGCGCGGTCTATGCCGCGCAGGTCTGGTCGATGGCGATGGGCGGGGGCATGTCGTCCCGCCTGTTCCAGGAAGCGCGGGAGAAACGCGGATTGTGCTACACGATCTTCGCGCAGGCGGGGTCGTTCATCGACAGCGGCACGGTGACCATCTACGCGGGCACGAGCGAGGCCGACATCGGCGCGCTTCTGGACCTGACGGCGGACGAGATCCGGCGGGCAACCGACACGCTGACGCCCGCCGAGATCGCACGGGCCCGCGCGCAGATGAAGGCAAGCCTGCTGATGGGGCTGGAAAGCCCGTCGTCGCGGGCCGAGCGGCTGGCGCGGAACGTTGCCGTCTGGGGCCGCGTGCCCGGCATCGACGAGATCGTGGCGCGGATCGACGCTGTCACCGTGCGGGACGTCGCGGCCTTTGGCGCGGGTCTGGCGGGGTCGGGCCCGGCGCTGACCCTGTATGGTCCGGTGGACCGCGCGCCATCGCTGGCGGCCTTCCGCGACAGGCTTGCCGCCTGATGTTCCTGGCCCGGCGGCGGGTGCGGCTGGAAACCGAGCGGCTGACGCTGCGCCCGCCCGCCCATGCGGATTTCCGCGACTGGTCCGAACTGCGGCAGGGCTCGGCCGAGTTCCTGAAGCCCTGGGAGCCCGCCTGGGCCGAGGATCACCTGAGCCGCCGCGCCTTCACCAACCGGGTCTACTGGGCGTCCCGCGCCGTGGGGCAGGGCACGGCGCTGCCCCTGTTCCTGGTGCGGCGGGGCGACCAACGGCTGATCGGGGCGATCACGCTGGACAATATCCGGCGCGGACCGGCGCAGGCGGCGACGCTTGGCTACTGGATCGGGTCGGACCATACCCGGCAGGGGTTCATGCGCGAGGCGATCGGGGCGGTTGTCCACCATGCCTTCACGGCCATGGACCTGAGCCGGATCGAGGCCGCGTGCCTGCCCGAGAACACCGCAAGCCGGGGTGTGCTGGAAAAGACCGGGTTCAAGTACGAAGGCGTGGCCCAGGCCTATCTTCAGATCGCGGGGCGGTGGCGGAACCACGTGCTGTACGCGAACCTGCGGCATGACCGGCGGGGGCGCACGGACGCGGGCTAGGGGTGCGGTTTGTGCACATGTGCACAAACATGCAAGACATTGATTTCATGCGCAGAGGTCCGGGTTCGTTCAGCTTTCGTCAACCTGGATGACTGGGGTCTTCCGGGGCGCGCGTTGCGCGTCCGTTTCGTGGGGCGGACAGGTTTCGCACGCGGGAAACGCGCACGACACGGGTCGAGGCGCGCCCGGGACGGCCGCGCAGCCTTGCATTTGAATCATCCCCCCGAGGCCGATTAACGGGTTTTTCAGCGGATCGGCGGAGTGTGCCCTCGAGAACTTTCACGGGAGCCCCGCCATGCCGCAGTATTCGCCTTTGCTCCAGAGATGGATGAACGACCATGTGCTGGACGCAGGACTGCGGACCTACCAGGTCGACCGCTTCCTGTTTGTTAACGATGGGCACGTGCGGGACGGCTCCCACGGCCATGACGTGCTGACAGGGGGCGCAGCCGGGGATCTGCTGTGGGGCGGCCAGGGCAACGACACCCTGCATGGGGAAGCCGGGAATGACTTGCTGAACGGTGGTGCCGGGGATGACGTCGTCTATGGCGGATCGGGGAACGACCGCCTGCAGGGCCAGGGGGGCAACGACTGGCTCTATGGCGGCAGCGGGAACGATGCGCTTTACGGCGGGACAGGCAACGACCGGCTCTATGGCGAAAGCGGGGACGACTTTCTGTGCGCGGGCAGCGGGTTCGACATGCTGTGGGGCGGACTGGGGCGCGACACGTTCGTGTTCCGGCCCGACGTTGGGGCGCAGGCCTCGCAGTCGACCTATATGGACTTCAATCTGCAGGAGGACCGGTTGCGGATCGACGGCGACTTGCTGCCGGGCGGTGTTCAGCGGTCGATGTTCGGGGTTGAGGCCGATGGCGACCTGTTCCTGACCGTCTCGGGCGGCCACCGCATGGTGTTCGAGACGCTGGATGCCTCGCATCTTGATGCCATGATGGCGAACATCGAGATCATCTGAGGCGCGGGGAGCCAGGCCGGGCAATCCCGGCCGCGCCGACAGGTCGACCGCCGCACCGGGGGGCCGAGGCCGGCACGCTGTCCGTCCCATGACCCTGCGGTCCGACCGGCGAGAGCTGACCAGTCTGCGAGGGCAGACCAGCCTGAGACGGCGGACCGGCTTGAGAGGGCCGACCAGCCGGATGGCGGACGGGTCGGCCAGGACGGATCGGCCAGGACGGCCCGGCCAGGACGGCCCGGCCAGGACGGCCCGACAGGCGAAGGCGGACGGGCCGGTCAGGGCTGACGAGCCATTTGGCGGACGGGTCGGCTGGAACGGACGGGCTGGCGAAGGCGCACCGACTGGGAAGTGCAGATGGGTCGGCAAGGATGGACGGACCGGCCAAGACGGCCCGGCCAAGACGGCCCGACAGGCGAAGGCGCATATGGCGGACGGGTCGGCTGGAACGGACGGGCTGGCGAAGCGCACCAACTGGCAAGGACGGGCGGACCGGCCAACACGGCCCGACTGGCGAAGTCCGACGGGCTGGCGAGAGCGGACCGAATGGCAAGGGCGGACGGCCCGACTGGCAAGGGCGGACGGTGCGGCAAGGACGGACGGACCGGCTAGGGCGGACCGACTGGCCAAGGCTGACGGACGGGCCAGGGTGGACCGACTGGCGGGAGCAGAGCGACCGGCGGGCGCCAACGAGGCGGCAAGGATCAGCGGACCTGCGAAAGCGCACGGTTGCCGCGCAGGGCCCGGATCGGTGGTTTGCGCACATCTGCGCAAACGGTCACGCCATTGACACGTCGCAGGAAAGGCCGTGCACGGTCAGCTTTGCCCAAGCAGGGCGAACGGAAGGTCCGGCGACGGGTGGTGCGGGGTGCCTTCGGTGCCCGACAGCGCGCAGACGTCCCGGGCTTGACCCGGGACCTCCACCCACAGCGGGCATCGGGTGGGTCGGGGCGCAGGATCAGGTCCGGCGCGGGGACAGGAAGCCGAGCGGTGCAGCTGCGCATCCGCACGGGGCCTTCGTCCGGCCCGCCGTCCATAGGGACGGGCAAAGCGCCCGAAGCCCGGGTGCCGCGCCCCCCGGTCTGGCGGGGCCGGGCCTCAGGTCGCCATGCCGTGGGAGCGAGGGGGGCAATCTACCCCGGCGCGACCCACATCACCGCTTCCACCCCCGGGGCGCCGGTGGCGAGCGTCACAAGACGGTCGAAGCCGAGCGCGATGCCGCTGGCGGGGGTCATCAGGGACAGGGCGGACAGGAAATCCTCGTCCAGCGGGTAGCGTTCGCCGTAGAGGCGTTCCTTCGCGTCCATGTCGGCGGCGAAGCGGCGGCGCTGTTCCACCGGATCGGTCAGTTCGCCGAAGCCGTTCGCGAGTTCCACGCCGCAGGCATACAGCTCGAACCGTTCGGCCACGCGAGGGTCGTCGGGGGCAGGGCGGGCGAGGGCTGCCTCGGCGACCGGGTAGCGGTCGAGGATCGTGGCCCGGCCGTGCCCGAGGTGCGGTTCCACGCGGGCGACCAGCACCTTGGACAGAATGTCGGACCAGGTGTCGTCGTCGGTCACGCGCAGGCCCGTGGCGGTGGCCTGAGCGGCCAACGCGTCGCGGTCGGTGGACCCGTCGCTCCGGATCGTCGCCATCAGGTCCATGTCCGCGAAGCGCGCGAAGGCATCCGCGACCGACACCCGTTCGGGGGCCGCGAAGGGGTCGCAGGTCGCACCGCGCCAGCGCAGGCTGTCCGACCCGGCGGCGCGGGTGGCGAGCTGCAGCATCTGCGCGCAGTCGTCCATCAGGGTCTCGTACGGCGCGCCCGCGCGATACCATTCGAGCATCGTGAACTCGGGCGCGTGCAGGGCCCCGCGTTCGCGGTTGCGCCAGACAGGGGCAAAGGCGTGGATCCGCGTCTCGCCCGCCGCGAGCAGCTTCTTCATCGCGAACTCGGGCGAGGTGTTGAGGTAGAGTGTCCGCGCCCCCCCCGCGCCATCGCGCGCGGTGGTGGCGAAGGCGTGCAGGTGCGTCTCGTTCCCCGGGGACACCTGAAGCCCGGCCGGATCGACCTCGACGGACCCTTGCGCATCGAACCAGGCCCGCAGCGCCGACTTGATGCGGTTGCGCGCCAGCAGAAGCGGGCGGCGGTCGGCGTGGGCATCGGGGAGCCAGAAGGGGCGGTCGGAGGGGGGGGGCGTCATGGTGGCGTGATCCATCTGGCGCGGGCGCGTGACATGCGCTAGGGGCAGGGCCGAGCGCCGGGATGCCCGGCGGACGGATGGCCGGGGGCCTAGCCCCGCGCCGACAGGATCGCAAGGAGCGCCGCGAATGAAGACCATCGCCTCGCAGCTGCGGAAGGGCAACGTGGTGGACATGGACGGCCACCTGTACGTCGTCCTGACCGCGCAGAACTTCCACCCCGGCAAGGGCACGCCCGTCACGCAAGTCGACATGCGCCGGATCTCGGACGGGGTGAAGGTGAGCGAGCGGTGGAAGACCACCGACAGCGTGGAACGCGCCACCGTGGACGAGCGCGAATACGCCTACCTGTACGAGGACGGCGAGGGGTTCCATTTCATGGAGCCCGCGACGTACGAGCAGGTGACGGTCAGCCCCGAGGTGGTGGGCGACATGAAGGCGTTCCTGACGGATGGCCTGAAGGTGTTCATCAAGACCCACAACGACGTGGCGATCGCGATGGAACTGCCGCAGAAGCTGGTGGTCGAGATCGTCGAGACGGAGCCCGTGGTGAAGGGGCAGACGGCGTCGTCGTCCTACAAGCCCGCGATTGCGGGCAACGGCGTTCGGGTGATGGTGCCGCCGCATATCGGCGCGGGTACGCGGATCATCATCAACACGGAAGACCTGTCCTACGTCGAGCGCGCCAAGGACTGACGGCACCATGCCCCAGGTCGGTCAGCCGCCCGGTCGGCCGCTTGTCGGGGTCGGGCTGGCCGCGCTCGCGGTCCTGTCCTTTGCCGTCTCCGACGTGCTGACCAAGCACCTGGCCGAACGTCACCCCGTGCCGGTGGTGATGGCCCTGCGATATGCCCTCAGCCTTGCGCTGCTCTTGGTGGTGCTGGCCCCCGGGATGGGGGCGGCGCTGTGGCGCGTTACGCGGCTGGGGCCGGTGGTCCTGCGCGGCCTGATCCTGGCGGTTGCGTCGCTGACCATGGGCCACGCGCTGCGCCTGATGCCGGTGGGCGAGACGGTGGCGATCATCTACCTCGCGCCATTCGCGGTGCTTCTGCTGTCGGCCCCGGTGCTGGGCGAGCGGGTGGACCGGGTGGCCTGGCTGGGGGCCGCCGCGGGCTTTGCCGGGGTGCTGATGATCCTGCGCCCGGGCGGCGGGCTTGATCCCCTGGGGGTGGTGTTCGCGCTGATGAACGCGGGCTGCGCGGTGGCCTATTCCCTGATGACCCGCGTCCTGTCGCGGACCGAGACCACGCTGGCGCTGCTGTTCCACGTCACCCTGACGGGAAGCGTGGTGTTCGGCGCGCTGGCGGTGCCGTTCCTGCCGCAGGTGGCGCTGACCGGGGCGGACCTGATGGCGGGCCTCGCCCTTGGGGTGGCGGCCACGCTGGGGCATTTCCTGTTCACCGCGGCCTACCGGGAAGCGCCGCCGTCACTGCTGGGACCGGTGACCTACCTGCATCTCGTCTGGGCGGCGGGGCTGGGCTGGCTGGTGTTCGCCCATGTGCCCGACGCCCTGACGGTCGCGGGGATGGCAGTGGTCGTGGTCGCAGGCGCGGCGACGGCCTGGCACGCGCATCGCGGTCGGGCGGTTCCCCCGGAGTAGCGGTCACGTCCCGGGGGTCAGGGCAGCGCGATGCCCGCAACGATGCCGCGGTGGTTCGATCCCGTCCCGGCGCCAAAGGTGCGGACCCCGGTGATCCGCGCACCGTTCCCGGTCAGCACCTGGTCGATGGGCACACCCAGCGGGCCCGCCTCGGCGGGCCAGGTGCCCGGCGGCAGCCGCAGCGGGCGGAACCCGGTGGCGTCGGTCAGGTCGCGCATCGGGCGGCTCCACGGTGCGGCGTTGAAGTCGCCGATGGCGACCACCGGCCCGTCGAACCACGCCCATTGCGCCGCCAGCTGCGCCCGCTCGCTATCGGCGAGCGAGGTGTACCACGGCTTCACCAGATGGCTTGCCGCCAGGAAAAGGCGGCGCCCGTCGGGCAACGACAGTTCGGCCACGGCATAGCGCGCCGGCCATGCGGGGTTCAGTTGCAGCCGCCAGAAGCGCGGGGGCGCAGTACGGGAGGCCACCACGACCTCGCAGCCGTCGCAGCCGGTGACAAAGGGATAGGCCGCGCGCAGGCGGTCGAGCGCGGGGACGATGGCGGCAGCCTCGGCGATCACCACGACGTCGGCACCCTCGGCCAGGATGGCGTCGAGGATGCGGTCGGCCCGCGCGCCATCGTCGGAAAAGGCGTTCAGGAACAGCACGGTCAGGTCGGGCGCCTGATCCGTTGCCAGCGGCTGCCCGGTCCGGACCTGCGCCCAGCCCAGATGCCCGGCTGCAAGGACTGCGGCCAGCACCAGCGCCCCGCCCATGCGCCGCAACCCGGCAAGCGCAGTCCCCAGCGCCAGCAGGGTGGCCAGCGCCAGCCACAGGGGCGCCAGGCTGTCGGCCATCCGGGCGACGGCAGAAAGGTCCGTCCCCGGCGGCACATGTGCCGCCCCCGCGCCGAGCGCAAGCGTCAGCGCCGACAGGGTCGCGAGAGCCCCGGCGAGGGCAGCGTGCAGGGGGTGCGGCATCGGCAGGAACCCGTCCAGTGGCGGGGGCCGGTCTAGGCGCAGGCCGGGGGCGCGACAACCCCGTGCCGGTGGACAGCGGCGAGCCCCGGGTCTATGCAGGCCGCCGCAGCGCAGGGGCGGGGAGGGGCGATCATGGCAGACGGGCAGGGTTCGACCACACCGCAGGCGCTGATCGCCGACATCGGGCGCCGCGCGCGCGCCGCCGCCGAGGTGCTGCGCACCGCGTCCTCCGAGCGCAAGGCGGCGGCCCTGATCTCGGCCGCGCATCACCTGTGGCAGGGGCGGCAGGCGGTGTTCGACGCGAACGTGCTCGACATGGACGAGGCCACTGCGCGCGGCCTGTCGCCCGCGATGCTGGACCGCCTGCGGCTGGACGACGGGCGCCTGCGCGGCGTCTGCGACGGGCTGCGCGCCGTCGCCGCCCAGCCCGACCCGGTGGGCGCGGTGATCGCGGAATGGGACGTGCCCTCGGGCCTGCACATCGCCCGGGTCCGCACCCCCATCGGGGTGATCGGCGTGATCTTCGAGAGCCGTCCGAACGTGACGGCCGATGCGGGGGCACTGTGCCTGAAGGCAGGCAATGCCGCGATCCTGCGCGGCGGGTCGGAAAGCGCGCGGTCGGCGGCGGCGATCCACGCCGCACTGGTCGCGGGGCTGGCCGACGCGGGGCTGCCCGCCGACGCGATCCAGCTGGTGCCGACGCAGGACCGCGCCGCCGTCGCCGCCATGCTCGCCGCCGTGGACCACATCGACGTGATCGTGCCGCGCGGCGGCAGGAACCTCGTGGCGCTGGTGCAGGCCGAGGCGCGGGTGCCCGTGTTCGCGCATCTGGAAGGCATCTGCCACGTCTACGTGGACGCCGCCGCCGACCCTGCCATGGCGCGGGCCATCGTGCTGAACGCCAAGACCCGCCGCACCGGCATCTGCGGTGCCGCGGAATGCCTGCTGATCGACCGCGCGTTCCTCGACCGCCACGGGCCGGGCATCGTCGCCGACCTCGTGGCGGCCGGGGTCGAGGTGCGGACCGAGGGCGCGCTGCGGGAGGTTCCCGGGACCGTCGCCGCGAAACCGGACGACTTCGGGCGCGAGTTCCTGGACATGATCATCGCCGCCCGCGTGGTGGACGGCGTGGACGGCGCCACCGCCCACATCCGCCGCTACGGGTCGAACCACACCGATGCCATCGTGACGGCGGACGATGCGGCGTGGGACCGGTTCCAGGCGGGCATCGACAGCGCCATCGTGCTGCGCAATGCGTCCACCCAGTTCGCCGACGGGGGCGAGTTCGGCATGGGGGCCGAGATCGGAATCGCCACCGGCAAGCTGCACGCGCGCGGGCCTGTCGGGGCGGAACAGCTGACAAGCTTCCGCTACGTGGTGACGGGGAACGGCACGCTGCGGGCCTGACCGGCGCGCGGCCCCCCCCCTGCGCCCTTTCCGCAACAGCGCCTCTGCGTAACGCCCGCATCACGGTGCGATAACCCTTTTGCGACACGCCTTGTCGGTGGCACAGTGGCGCCACACCTCGGTCAACATCGGTCCGCAGCCTGCAGGGCGTCGGACCGGTGAACAGAACCGGGGAACCGGAACGACCCGACGAGGCACAGCAGGACGGTGGCGGTTGCGCTACCGGGGTGACGACGAAAGGACGAGTGCGATGGCAACGAACGACGCGCGGCCCCAACCGCAGCAGCAGCCGCAGGGTCAGTTCCTTGGGCAGGCCGGACAGGCGACGGGAACCCCCCGGCAGATGGAAGGCCAGACGCAGCCCGTGGCGCCGCAGCAGGGCAGCACGCCCCTGCGCGACTGGGCCAGCATCTGACAGGTCCACGACGACCCCTTCCGGGACGCGCTGCCGCAGGTTAGGCTGTGGTCATGTCCGACCCGGTCACGACGATCCGCAATATCGGCCCCGCGACGGCCGAGGCCTTTGCCCGCGTGGGGCTGACCACGGCGGATGCCGTGAGGTCGCTCGGCCCCGATGCGGCCTATGCGCGGCTTCTGACGGCGGGCGAGCGCCCGCACTTCATCGCCTACTACGCGCTGGTCATGGGCCTGCAGGGCCGACCGTGGAACGATTGCCGCGGGGCCGAGAAGACCGCGCTGCGGGTCCGCTTCGATGCGCTGGTGGCCGGGATGGTTGCGGCAGATGCGCCGCCCCCGGGGATCGAGTCGGCGCTGGATGCGCTGGGCGTCGGCGACCCGGCGCGGTGGCATCCGCGGCGTTGAGGGCGCGGGCGGGGGGGCAGCGCCCTCCGCCGGCGTATGTCTCCGGCGTCAGCCGACCAGTTCGAGGCCCGAGAAGAAATAGGCGATCTCGACCGCGGCGGTTTCGGGCGCGTCGGACCCGTGCACCGAGTTCTCGCCGACCGACAGGGCGAATTCCTTGCGGATCGTGCCCTCGGCGGCGTTCGCGGGGTTCGTCGCGCCCATGACCTCGCGGTTCTTCGCGATGGCACCGTCGCCTTCCAGCACCTGCACCACGACCGGGCCCGAGGCCATGAACTCGGTCAGCTCGCCGAAGAACGGGCGGTCCTTGTGGACCTCGTAGAACTTCTGTGCCTGGGCGAGGGTCAGGTGGATGCGCTTCTGGGCGACGATGCGCAGGCCGGCGGCCTCGAACTTGGCGTTGACGGCGCCGGTCAGGTTGCGCCGCGTGGCGTCGGGCTTGATGATCGAGAGGGTGCGTTCGGTGGCCATGGCCGGGGTCCCTTTTCTGGCGAAAGGGCGGGCGCGCGGGGATTCCCGCTGCCCGCCGCTGTGACGCGCGCCGCCTAGCACGGGGGCGCGCGGCTGCAAAGGGTGGCAGGTGTCAGAACAGCTCCTGCAGGGCGCGGGACAGGGTGAAGCCGTGGCCGTCGGCGTTCATGCAGGTCATGCCCGATCGCAGGGACGTGCAGGTGATCCCCGGTCCGTCCACCTGCTGGCCATAGCCCAGCACCGGCGCGCCCGGATCGCGCACCGTGTCGCCCACGCAGGCCACCACCGCCCGGCCGCGGGCACCGACCTCGAACGCGCCGCCCCAGTCGAGGTCGCAGTCCGCGGGGGGCTTGCGGAAGGACGGCGTGTAGGCGGCGATGTCGCAGCGTACGCCCTGCCAGTCGGCCATGTCCACGATCAGGCAGTGGATGTTGCTGGACGGCGCGCGGAACGGGACCAGGTCCTGCGCCGCCAGGGGCAGGGGCACCGCCAGAAGGAAGGTGAGGATCAGGCGCATCGGTGCAGGTCCGGAACGGGCGGGATGCCGCGCCTAGCTGTGAAATCT
>DBBA01000255.1 GCA_002291955.1 Rhodobacteraceae bacterium UBA996
GGATCGGGCACCACCCCCACCAGCGGCGGGGCGGCCACCGCCGCCCGGTCCCCCGGGGCGACCAGCCCCCCCAGCCGCGCGGCGCCGGGCGCAGGCACGACCGTGTCGGGCCAGGTCGCGGTCGCGGTCATGCCGCCCAGCGTGATGCGCAACTGGGCGTATTCCTCCAGCTGGTTGACGATCTCGGGTCCGACCGTCACCCGCGCCTCGGCCCCGTGGCGCTCCACCGGATAGGGACCGAAGGCCGCGGGTTCGGTCTGGAACCCGTCGCCGCCCAGGTACTTGTCGGTATAGGTGCTTTGCAGCGCCACCGTCACCCGGTCGCCCGGCAGCGCCGCACCCGGCGCCGCCAGCACCGCAAAGCCGCCCCGCGGCCGCGCCGGATCGGGGCGGATCGCGATGGTCATGCCGCGCCGGTCCCCATGCCCCGCAGCCCGGCCAGGATGCGGCCCAGCCGCGCGTTCTGCGCGATGTCGATGCGCCCCGCGGCCCCATCCTGGGCATTGGCCTCGAACAGCGCGAGCAGCGCGTGCACCCAGTCGGTCCAGTGGCTTTCGGCGATGCCGCGCGGGTCGGCGGGCAGGTCGGCCGCCGTGTCGGACGGCGCATGCGCCGTGAACACGGGCCGCGTGCCGCCCTCGGGCAGGGTGACCACGGGGCGGTCCGGCACCGGCACCCGGTCGTAGCCGAGGGTGGCCACGAACCCGTTGATGGCGTCCGCACAGACGATCGACGCGGGCAGGGCCTGCTTGTCCACCGTATGGCCGAAGCTGATCGCGCGCAGCAGTTCGGTCGTGCGGTCGATCACGCCGGTCCGCCGCAGCCCGTGCACCAGTTCGCCTGCCAGCGCGTTCGCTGTCGCGGGCGTGAAGCCGAAGCGCGACAGGCGGGCGATGTCCTCCTGGAACCGGGTCAGCACCTCGATCCAGACCTCGACGGCGGTTTCCGCCTGGAACGTCTCGGCGGTCAGGGTGCGGATGCGCGGGCCCGCCGCGCCTGGCGTGACCGGCGGGCTTGCCCGCCCCGCCGCGGCGGACGCAACCGACGGCGCCACCACCCGCCGCCCTGCGGTCGCCGCGGCCGGGGTCACGGCCGAGGTCAGCCGGACCGACGGCGGCACCCGCACGATCCGGTCATGGACCCGGTCCTGATCCACCATCAGATGCGCCATCACCGCCCCGAAGCGGTGCCCCTCCAGCGCCAGATACAGCGCGTCGATCACCTGGCCTGCCGCGCGGCGCTTGTCCTCGATCCGCTGATGCAGGTCGTCGGACACATGGTGGTCGTCCAGCGCCATCACCAGATCGCCCGCCAGCCGGTCGATCTGTGCGGCGATCTGCGCCTGCTTCATGTCGGCGCGGCAGACCGGCGCCAGCCCCCGCATCAGATAGTCCACGCCGCCATCGTTCAGCGCCATCGCCGCGTCCCAGGCCGCGGCCGGGTCGCGGAAATGGGTCTGCACCAGGTCGGTCCCGCAGCAGCCCGCCCGCATCTCGGCCAGCCGCGCGACCTTGTCGGGGCGGATCGCCACCTCGCGCCCGCCGTCATAGGTGATGACCTGTTCCGCCGGGAAGTTCGGGTTGCGCAGCCAGTAGCAGTTGTCGAACGGCCGCCCGGGTGCCCAGGCGCGGGGCCAGCTGTCGGGCATCGCGCCGAACTTCTCCAGGAGCGACATGCGCATCCGCTTGTCGAAGCGGCTGGCGGGGTCGTCGCCGGACCCCGCGCTGTCGATCAGGTGCTTGTCGAACTTGGTCAGCACGAAGAACAGAAGCGTATCCACCCCCGCCCGCCGGTCGGGCGTCGCCCCGTGCGTGGCGGCGACCCAGTCGGCCACCAGGGCACTGAGACCCCCGGTTTCCACGTTGCTGTCGGGGATGCACAACAGCATCGCCGTGATCTCCTGGTCGGCCACATAGCGGTCGAACAGATAGGCGACCTTGCCGCGCAGCACGCACTCCTTCAGCGGCCCCGACCCGCCCGCCAGGAACGCCGCCAGCGGGCGTTCGTCGCGGGTCCGCGCACCGGGGAAATCCAGCAGGTCGGTGTCGGCAAACAGGTCGTGCGGGCGTTCGGCCATCGGCAGCACCAGTTCCGCCGTCAGTGCCGCGATCACCGCCTTGGGCAGCACCGCGCGCCGCCCGCCTGCCGTGACCGCCAGCCCCGGACCATCGTCGCGGTCGAGCCCCGCCAGAAGCTTCACGTCGATGATGCTGTCCTCGCGCGGGACCAGCGCATCAAGACCCGCGAACGCCTCGTCCGCATGGCCAAGGGCCGCCAGCGCGCCCGCCAGCCGGGCATAGAGCGCGGTAAAGGCCGCGTGTCCGCCCCAGCAGGGCGCCAGCAGCGCGGCGCGGTCGGCCGCGTCCAGCCGGGGGGCCAGGTCGGCGGCTTCCTCCCAGAACGGGGCCAGCGCGGCGGCATAGGTGGACCGCCCGGCGAAGCGGCCGACATAGTCCTGGATCTCGACCACATCATCCGGGGTCAGCCCCGCAACGGGCGATCCCGCCCGGCCGCGGAACCGCGCCAGATGCGCGTCCAGCGCGTCCGGTCCCGGCTCGGGCTCGGACTTGTCGCCATCCCAGAAGAAGCTGTTGATCAGGATGCGGGCGATGTCGGCCTCGGACAGAAGCCGCAGCTTGACCGGGAAACCGGCGGGCGCCGCATAGCCATGCGCGGTGAACCGGGTGACGAGGCCGGTCGATTCGCCCTCGCCCTCGGGGTTGATGTCCTTGATGAAATCGAGCCGTCCGGCAGGGTCGGGGAAATCCGACACCAGCCGCCCGCCCCGGGGCCGCGCCAGCACCGACACCAGGAACGACTTGCCCGCCTGGCTGGGCCCGAACACGCTGACGCTCATCCGCGTGCCGGCCGCGCGGGCCAGCTTGTCGGCGCGACGCGCAGCGCGGGTCAGGCGCTGCACCAGCGACTTGCGGTCGGGGCCGACCGTGCCCGCGTTGCGGTCGTCCGTCACCCAGTCCAGCGCCTCGCGCGCCAGGGCCGCCACCTGCCCGCACCGGTCCGCCAGTTCCGTCCCGCCTGCCATGCCGCGCCCTTCCGGTTCAGATCTGGAACACGCCGGTGTCGATCCAGTACTCGTCCTGGAAGCCCAGCGTGTGCAGTTTCAGCGTCAGGTCCGACGGCTTCATCCCGTCGCCCGCGCCATCCTCGACCTGCGCGATGCGGAACGCCTCGCGCAGCGCCTCGCGCCGCAGGACCGCCTCGGACGAGGGGTTGTCCACGTCGCCATCGTCGGCTTCGGCCCGTTCCAGCGTCACGCGCAGGGGTGTCGGGCGCCGGCGGGCCGCGTCATGGGCAAAGTCCAGCCGGTAGAGCGGCGTCGTCGTCCAGCGGTCGAGCGGCAGTTGCCGCGCTCCGATGTGGACGGGCGCGAACATGTCCACCTGCGCCGTCTGCCCGCTGCCCGTCGCATCCAGATCCATGTCGCGGAACAGCACCCGCGCCGCGGGGATCTGCTCGTTCAGGTCCATCTCGCCGATGAACCGCGCGGTGGACCGCATGCCGAACGCGCCCGGCGGCACGGTGAAGTTGGCGATATGCTTGTCGGCCAGCGCGATCAGCATGCCGCCGACCGCAACCGTGCTTTTCGGGTCGCCGATCCGCTGCGTGACAGGATCGCGGAACGGGAACCAGCGCCCGGTGCGGTAGCGGTGCATCGACACCAGCCGGTGCGGCGGCACGGCCATCATCTCCTCGAGGATCGACCGCACGGCGGGAAGCCGCGACGGCCGCCCGGTCAGCAGCAGCACATCGACGCCCAGGTGATCGACCACCTCGCCCATGTTGCCCAGGACCTTCTGCAACACCTCGCGCGCGATGGCGTCGATGTCCTCGCGCGTGGCGCGGATGACGAGGTCCGCCAGCCGCCAGTCGGTGGCCCCCACCGCCGCCGCCGCACCCTCGATGTAGCGGATCAGGTCGGGCGGCAGACCGGTGGCCGCATCCGTCCCGACCGCCAGACCCAGCACCTCGGCCGCGCGCAGGTCCACATGGTCGAACTCCTCGGCCGTCTCGCAGTACGCCAGAAGCCCGACCGCCAGCGGCGCCAGCACCCGCAGCGCGAACTGCCGCCGCTTCTGCACCACCTGCTGGTCCTGCCCGCCGATGTCGCCGCCGAACAGCTCGCGCAGCTTCTCGCCCGCATGCGCGCCCCCTGCGCCCTCGATGGACGCCTGCAGGCGGGGCAGCACCACCGCCGCCACCACCCGCTGCACCAGATCGTCACCCGCCACGCGGAACCCTTCGCGGAAGGTCTGGAACGGGCTCAGCATCCGGCTGGCGGTGCCGAACCACGTCGTCACCATCAGGTCGGTCGTGCCACCGCCGATGTCGATGCAGGCCAGCCGCAGCGACGGTTCGGGCATCGTGCCGCCGGGCCGCACCCGGGGCTGCCCGCGCAGCTGAAGGAAGGCATCGATCCGCCCGTCGAAGCGCTGCGCCAGCTCGGAATACAGGTAGACCAGCTGCGTGCAGCTCGCCTCGTCCCACTCGACGATCAGCTCGGGCCGGCGCGAGATCGCGCTGTCACCCTCGGCCACGCCCTGCATCGCCCAGACCAGCCGCAGCGCCCCCTCGGCCCGCGACCGCAGGATCGCCTGTTCCTGCGCCGACATGGCGGTCGGAAGGGTCAGGATGATCCGGTTCAGCCGCCGCGGCAGGTCCGACTGCGCCCGGCGCGACCGGCCCGCGGGGTCGTTCACCTGCACCAGCGCGTGCGCGATGATCTCGGCCAAGAGGAACCCGAACAGCGCCGAGCGGGAGAACCGCGGCCGGATCGCGGGGGCCATGGACGTGCGCCCCCGCGGGCGCAGGCGGCGGCGCTCCTCGTGGGCGACCTGGTCCAGCACGTCGCCCGCCTCGTTCAGGTGGCGCATGGCGGCGCGGATGCACTTGGGCAGGTTGTTGGGATCGCTGTGGGCGTGGAACCGCCAGTCCTGCGGCACGGCCGCGTCGTCCCACAGGTAGCGCTTGGGCGAGGACAGGCCCGACACGGTTTCCGTCCCCTGTTCGCGGGCCACATGGCGCAGCGCCTCGGGCCCCACCCGCACGAAGCCCGGCCACAGGAACGCATTGCGCCGCCCCGACCGGCTGGCGAACCGGTCCTCGCCCAGCCGCAGGTCGCAGAATTCGACCCGGCTTTCGAACAGCCCGGCATAGGTCAGTTCCGGCTGCGACAGGTCGCGGATCTCCAGCGGGAAGGACCGCGCCAGGTCCACCCGCGCCTCGCCGGGGAAGCGTTCGATCAGGATGCCGCAGGTGCGGCTGTTGCCCACGTCCAGCACCAGGTCCACGTCCACCGGCGCCACCGCATCGCGGGCGGACACGGTGTTGACCAGGCGGATGCGCGGCGGGCGCACGGCGCGGTCGATCAGGGCGAGGTAGGCCAGATACCGCGCCCAATGCTCGAACAGGTGCGGCAGCGTCTCCTCGGACACGGTGCGCCCCGGGCGTTCGGAGCGCTTGAAGCGCAGGAACAGGTCCTTCAGCCAGTCCGACACCCACAGCTGCAGGTCGATGGCCGTGCCGTCCTCGGCCGTGTCCAGCCGACGCAGGAACCAGTCCATCCGCGCAGGGTCCGCCACGAAGCGGAAATCGCGCGCCTTCTCGGCATCCGTCCGGTCGGGCGCCAGATACGCGCGGTCCTGCGCTTCCGCCGCCAGCGCCGTGTCGAGGGCCAGTTGCACCCGGTGCGTGTGCCCCGTCGCGGGGTCGGGCGCGGGCAGTTCTACGGTGCGCAGCCGCGCCCAGGTGGACGGACCGGGATCGTACCGCTCCTCGCCCGCGGGGCCGCGCTCGCTGCGCAGGCGCAGGACCGGCACCGGCACCCAGGTGCCGAGGAACGGTTCCAGCGCCGCGGCGGGGCGCACCGCGTATTCGTCGTCGTCATCCCGCCGCCCGGCCTCGGCCGCGGCATCGCGGTCCTCCTCGCCGGTCAGCGGGATCAGCGCGCGTTCCACCTTGCCCGCCACCTCGCCCGTCACCCGTTCGATGACGCGCAGGGGCTTCACGTCCACCGCATCCAGCGCAAAGCCGAAGTCGAAGATCTGGATGCCGGAATAGGGCACCAGCGCCACCTCGTCGGGCCAGGTCGCCAGGTCGCGCAGGCGGTCGCGTCTCTCGCGCAGCATCAGTTGCCCCCGTGGTTGTGGTCCGCCGCCCAGTCCGGACTGCCCGGCGCCACCGTTCCCTGCAGCACCATCACCTGGTCGCCATCCCGCACCTGCACCTGGAACGGCTCGGGCGCGCCCCCCGTTGCCGACCGGAACAGCCGCACCCCGATCCCGTACACGCCCGGCCCCGGGTCTGCAAAGTAGGTGTTCTCGACCGGCGCGGTTGTCCGCTGCCCGCCCGCGTTCATGTCGATGTCCAGCACGCCCCCGCAGGCCGCCCGCGTGCCGAAGAAGATGCGCCCGCCGTCCGGGCAGGTGATGTGCAGGTCCAGATCGCTTTCCGAGTTCCACGCGAGCGAGAACGTCAGCGCCCCGCGGACCGCGCCCGCATCGTCCAGCCGACGGTCGATCTCGGACGGTGGGGCGGGTTCGGGTTCGGGCGCGGGAAGGTCGGGCAGCACCACGGGCGCAGGCGGCAGGACGGGCGCGGGCGGCAGAACAGGGGCAGGGGGCGGCTGCGGCTGGCACGCCCGGTCGGCGTCCGCGATCCGCAGCGCCAGCCGCGCGATCTCGTCCTCGATCCG
>DBBA01000131.1:0-149 GCA_002291955.1 Rhodobacteraceae bacterium UBA996
CGCGGCGGCGGCGCTGCGGGACCGCGATCCGCGCGCGTTCCTGCGCAACCTGGTCTGGGCGACCCGCGGCGAGACGCAGGTCTGGTCGCTGGACCCGGCCGATACGCCCGCGATCCCGCCGGTCGTGGCGGGCGACCGGAACGCGCAGG
>DBBA01000131.1:504-627 GCA_002291955.1 Rhodobacteraceae bacterium UBA996
GGTGACCGGAACCTGGATGCTGGGGCTGTGGCGTTCGGGTGCCGGGGCTTCGGCGGTGCGGGGGCAGGCGGTCGCCCTCATGCGGGCCGAGGACGCGATGGTGGCGCGGCTGACCCTGCCGGG
>DBBA01000131.1:1033-3747 GCA_002291955.1 Rhodobacteraceae bacterium UBA996
CTGCTGTCGGACCTGGCCGCGATGGTGCCCGCCGGGCCCCTTGCGGACGAGGAGGCGCCCGTGCCCGAGGTGTCCGCCGTGTCGCCGGACCTTGTCGCCTTTGTCACCGCGCTGCGCGACCTGGGCGTTCCCCCGCGCAGCGTGGGCGACCTGTCAGCGGCAGTGGTGGCGCCCCCGCGCCCCCGGACCCGCCGCGCCCGGCGAGAGGACTGAGCGATGCGGTGGGACTATTTCGTGATCCTGGCGGGGATGCGGACGGGGTCGAACCTGTTGCAGGAAACGCTCGACGCCCATCCCGGGATCGCCTGTCATGGCGAGCTGTTCAACCCGGTGTTCGTGGGGCGCGCCAAGGCCGACCGGATGTGGGGCATCGACCTGGCCGCGCGCAACGCCGATCCGCTGGCGCTGATCGCGCGGATGCAGGCGAAGAGCGACGGGTTGCCGGGGTTCCGGCTTTTCCCCGACCATGACCCGCGCGTGCTGGCCCATGTGCTGGACGCGCCGCGCGTGGCCAAGGTGATCCTGACCCGCAATCCGCTGGAACAGTATCTGTCGCACCGCATCGCGCAGGCCACCGGCCAGTGGCGGCTGGGCGATGCCAAGGCGGCGCGGACGGCCCGGGTACGGTTCGACGCGGACGGGTTCGCCGCGCATCTGGCCGACCGGCAGGCCCACCTGCGCGGGATCGAGCATGCGTTGCAGGTGACGGGGCAGGCCGCGTTCCGGCTGGACTATGCCGACCTGACCGACGGGGACGTGCTGGCGGGCCTCGCGCGGTTCCTGGGGGTCGAGGGCGCGCTGGTTCCGTCCACCCGCACCCGAAAGCAGAACCCCGCACCGCCCGAGGATCTGGTGGACAACCCCGCCGACATGCTGGCGGCGCTGGCGCGGGCCGAGTTCCTGACGGGCGACGCCGCGGCGGCCGTGTGGGAACCGCGCCGCGGTCCCGGCATGCCGCGCCATGTGGCGGCGGCCCGCGCGCCCGTCCTGTTCCTCGCGCTCGATCCCGGGGGGCATCCGGGGGTCGAGGCCTGGCTGGCGGCGCTGGACGGGGTCGCACCCGGCGACCTGCGGCGCGACTTCACCCAGCGCAGCCTGCGGGCGTGGCGGCGGGACCATCCGGGCGCGCGCAGCTTTGCGGTCGTCCGCCACCCGGGCCACCGGCTGTGGGCGGCGTTCCGCGCGCTGGCGGCGGACCCGGCCGCCCCCCGGGCGCAGGCGATCGCGCGCGGATACGGCGTGGACCTCGGGGCCGCCGCGGAGCGGGACGCCTACCTGGCCTTCCTCGGCTTTGTCGCGGCAAACCTCGACGGGCAGACGGGCGTGCCGGTGCATCCGTCCTGGGCAACGCAGGCGGCGCTCTTGGATGGTGTCGCGGCGGCCGTGCTGCCCGATGCGGTGTTCCGCGCGGATCGGCTGGAACAGGGTCTGGCCTGGCTGTCGTCCGAGGTCGGGCACACCGGCCCGGACACGCCCCTGCCGCCCCCGCCGCCCCTGCCCCATGCCGACGACCCCGAGGTGGCCGCCGCCGTTGCGCGCGCCCACCGGCGCGACATGCTGGCCTTCGGGTTCGGGGCCTAGTCGCCGCCGCGCGGCGTCACGCCGCGCGGGTGCGAGGCCCTTCGGTCAGCACCGCGTGCAGCGTGACCGGATCGGCATTGGCGCGCAGCTTGGCGCAGATCGCCGGGTCGCGCATGGTGCGCGACACGAGCGCCAGCGCCTTGAGGTGCTGCACCCCCGCTTCCTCGGGCGCGAACAGCGCAAAGATCAGGTCCACGGGCTGGCGATCCACCGATTCGAAGTCCATCGGCCGTTCCAGCCGGATGAACGCGCCCGACATCACCGCGATCCCGGGGATGCGCGCATGCGGCAGCGCCACGCCGTGACCCACGCCGGTCGGCCCGAGGCTCTCGCGGTCCTGCAGCGCATCGACGACCGCCTCGGGCGTCACCGCCAGCGACTGGCCTGCGATCTCGCCCAGTTCCTGGAACAGACGCTTCTTCGAGGTGACGCTGCCCAGCACCTTGACGGCCTGCGGGCGGAGGAGTTGCGACAGTTCCATGGGGTTCCCGGTTGGGGGCGCGTGGCGGGCGGCGTCAGGCGGACGTCGCGCTGGGGTCGATCCAGCCGATGTTGCCGTCCTCGCGCCGATAGACCACGTTCAACCCCTTGTGACGTTCGTTGCGGAACACCAGGACCGGGGCCCCCGCCAGTTCCATCTGCATCACCGCCTCGCCCACGGACAGCGCCTGGATCGGCGTCTCCATCTCGGCCACGATGATCGGCTGGAGGCTGTCGGGTTCCTGTTCCTCGTCCGCGTCGGTTTGCGCGAGGATATAGGCGGGTGCCCGGGAAACCGCAACGGGCTCGGGCCGGGCCTGGTGGTGGTCCTTCAACCGCCGCTTGTAGCGGCGCAGCTGCTTGTCCATCCGTTCGCGCGCCAGTTCGAAGGCGGCGTAGATCTCGGTCGCGTGGCCCTTGGACTGGGCGGTCAGGCCGGTGGACAGGTGCACCACGGCCTCGCAGTGGAATTCGTGCGCGGCCTTGGAAAACACGACCTGCGCGTCGGTGGGGCGGCCGGAATACTTGGCCAGCGTCTCGCCCAGTTCGGACTTCACATGCGTCTGCAGGGGATCGCCCCCCCCAAACTTCTTTCCGGGGGGCTTGGTAAGCACGGGTTTTCCCCCCCCCCCCCTGTCCCCCCCCGGGGGGGG
>DBBA01000311.1 GCA_002291955.1 Rhodobacteraceae bacterium UBA996
GCCGCGCGGTCCGGGTACAGGATCGCCGTGTGGTACAGCCCCGGTGCCCGTCGCGGCCCAGGCGGGGCGCCCAGGCTCTCCCAGGTGTTGAGCCCGATGTGGTGGTGATAGCCCCCCGCCGACAGGAACGCCGCCTGCGGCCCGTAGCGCTGCATCACCTCGAACCCCAGGACGCCGGAATAGAAGGCAATCGCCCGGTCCAGATCGGACACCTTCAGATGCACATGCCCGATGCGGGCGGCAGGATGGATCGACTCGGCCATGGCGGCACTCCTTGCGCACACGCGCACCCTACACCCTGCGCGCCGACGCGGGCAGTCTGACCACCGCGCCCCGATCGTGCGCCACCGCACACTAGCTTCGACGGGCCCCAAATGTCCCCGCCGGAGGCACGCCCGAGGCGGACCGGCGCCAGCCGGCCGCCGAGACACAGGCGTCGCGCCGCAGGCGCGTCCGCGGCCCCTGGGCCGCAAGGCGCGTCCGCTGGCCGGTCAGGACCGGATCATCCCCACGATGTCATAGGTCCGCGCCAGCACCGGCTCGGCCACCGCCCGCGCGCGTTCCGCCCCGCGGGCAAGGATCCGGTCGATCTCGGCCGGGTCGGCCATCAGCTCGGTCATGCGCGCGGAGATCGGCGACAGCTTCGCCACCGCCAGATCGGCCAGCCACGGCTTGAAGGTCGAGAACTGCTGCCCCCCCACCTCGGCCAGCACCTGCTCGACCGTGCGGTCCGACAAGGCCGCGGCGATGTTCACCAGGTTGCGCGCCTCGGGGCGCCCCTCCAGCCCCGCGACCTCGGACGGCAGCGCGTCGGGGTCGGTGCGGGCCTTGCGGATCTTGCCCGCAATCGCATCGGCATCGTCGGTCAGGTTGATCCGGCTCTGGTCACTAGGGTCGGACTTCGACATCTTCTTCGACCCGTCGCGCAGGGACATCACCCGCGTGGCCGCGCCCTCGATCACCGGTTCGGTCACGGGAAAGAAATCAGCGCCGAAATCGGTGTTGAACTTGATCGCGATGTCGCGGGTCAGTTCCAGATGCTGCTTCTGGTCCTCGCCCACCGGCACATGGGTCGCGTGATAGACAAGGATGTCGGCCGCCATCAGCGCCGGATAGGCGAACAGACCCAGCGACGCGGCCTCGGCGTTCTTGCCCGCCTTGTCCTTCCACTGGGTCATCCGGCCCATCCAGCCCATCCGCGCCACGCACATGAACAGCCACCCCAGCTGCGCATGCGCCGCCACCTGGGACTGGTTGAACAGGATCGACCGTTCCGGGTCGATTCCCGCGGCGATGAAGCCCGCGGCCGCCTCGCGCGTGTTGCGGGTCAGGGTGGCCGGGTCCTGCCAGACGGTGATCGCGTGCTGGTCCACCAGGCAATAGATCGTCTCGAACCGCCCCTCGTCCTGCATCTGGACGAAGCGCTTGAGCGCGCCGAGGTAGTTGCCCAGCGTCAGCCCGCCCGACGGCTGGATGCCCGAGAACACGCGGGGAACGAACGACGGCGTCGGCATCGGCAGGCTCCGGCTGGAAAATGCGGCCCGCGTGGCTTAGTCCTGCCCACAGGCAGCGTCAACAAACCGCCCCCCCTTTCGGGCGCGGACCCAAGGACAGACCCAGATGCGCACGCCCCTCCGCCAGGTGCCGCCTGCTTCAGGACGCCCGCCACACATGGAACCCCCGGTCAATCCGCTTCCGCCGGTAGTGCTTCTGATCGCCTTGCCGATCGTGCTGCTGGAAACCGCATTCCAGCTTGGGTCGCAGGGTCTCGCCGGCGGGCCTGCCGCGGTCGGCTGGCGGCTTGCGGCGCTCCGCGACTGGGGCTTTGCGCCCGTGATCCTCGACTGGATGATCGCCAACAACCGCTGGCCGCTGCGCGAACTAGCGCGCTTCGTCACCTACCCCTTCATCCAGGGCGGCTTCACCCAGACGCTGTTCGTCCTCGTGTTCCTGCTCGCGCTCGGCAAGATGGTGGCCGAGGTGTTCCGCCCCTTCGCCGTGGTCGCGGTGTTCCTGGGGTCCGCCATCGGCGGCGCGCTGGTGTTCGGGCTGGTCCTGTCGGGGCCCACACCGCTGATCGGCGGGTTCCCGGCGGTCTATGGCCTGATCGGGGCCTACACGTTCCTTCTGTGGATGCGGCAGGTGGCAACCGGCGGCCCGCAGACACAGGCCTTCACGCTGATCGCGATGCTTCTGGGCGTGCAGCTTCTGTTCGGGCTGCTGTTCGGCGGGGGCTACGAATGGATCGCCGACATCGCGGGCTTTGCCACCGGCTTTGCCCTGTGCTTTGTCGTCAGTCCGGGCGGCTGGGCGCGGCTGAAGGCCCGCCTGTCTCAGCGCTGATGCGTCAGCCCCTGCGCCGCACCGCCGACCGCAGGTCCGCCAGCCGCACCGCACCCAGCGCCAGCGCGGCCACGCCATAGGCGGCCATGCCCGCCCCCACCAGCCCCGCCAGCGCCAGATACCGCAGCCCGGGGGTCACCAGCGCGGCCGCCAGCGCCCAGGTCAGCGCCAGCAGAACCCCGCCCATGACGACGCTTGCCCCCAGCATCCGCAGCACGCGCGCACGCAGCCGGGCATCGACCGCGGCGGCCTCGCCCATGCCCGCGGTGCCGCGCCACAGCTGCCAGACCATCGTCCAGCCCGCCACCGTGGTGGCCAGCGCCGCCGCCATGAAGCCGATCAGCGGCATCAGACCCACCGCAACGCCTGCGTTCACCGCCATGGACCACAGCGCAAAGCGGAACGGGCGCCGCGTGTCCTCGCGCGCGAAGTACAGGGGTTGCAGCACCTTCTGCAGCACGAAGGCCGGCAGCCCGACGCCGTAGATCGCGAGCGCGAGCGCCGTCGGCCCGATATCCTCGGCGCCGAACGTGCCCCGCCCGAACAGGACCGACACCAAGGGCACCGCGATCACCACCAGTGCCACGGCGGCGGGCAGGGTCAGGAACAGCGCGAATTCGGTCGCGCGGTTGAACGCCTCGCGCCCGCCGGGCGTGTCGCCCGCGCCCAGCCGCCGCGACAGTTCGGGCAGCAGCACGATCCCGATGGCGATGCCCACGACGCCCAGCGGCAACTGGTAGAGCCGATCCGCATAGGACAGCCAGGAGATCGCCCCTTCGGTGAAACTCGCCACCTGACGGCCCACCAGCAGGTTGATCTGCACCACGCCTCCGGCCAGCACCGCGGGCCCCGCGATCACCAGCATCCGGCGGATTTCCGGTGTCAGGCGCGGCCAGCGGGGCCGCAGCGCATAGCCCATCCGCGCCGCCGCCACCCACACCAGCGCCAGTTGCAGGGCGCCGGTCACCGGCGTGGCCCAGGCCAGCGTCAGGCCCATGTCCCAGCCAGCCCGCGCGGCCATGACCATCGCCGCGATGAACCCTGCGTTCAGCAGCACCGGCGCACCCGCCGCCGCCATGAACCGCCCGCCCGCGTTCAAGAGGCCCGAGAACAGCGCGACGAGCGAGATGAAGACGATGTAGGGAAAGCAGATGCGCCCGTAGTCCACGGCCAGATCGAACCGCGCATCGCCCCAGAACCCGCCCGCCATCGCCAGCACCAGCACGGGCATCCCGGCAATGGCCACCACCGACAGGACCAGCACCACGGCGGCCAGCCCCGACAGGGCATCCTCGGCGAACCGCTTGGCGTCCTCGCCCTGTTCCAGCTTCTTCGAGAACATCGGCACAAAGGCCGTGTTGAACGCCCCTTCGGCAAAGAACCGGCGGAACAGGTTCGGCAGGCCGAAGGCCACCCAGAACGCATCCGCCACCGGCCCCGCGCCCAGATAGGCCGCGATCATCGCATCCCGGACGAAGCCCATCACCCGGCTTGCCAGCGTCCAGCCGCCGACTGTCAGGAACCCCGTCACCATGCGGACAGGGCGCATCAGGCCCCTTTCGCCGGTTCCGCGCTGCCGTTCGCGCGCTCGGCCCCCCGGGCGATGGCTTCGCGCAGCTTCCGCTCCAGCGTGCGGCGGCGGGATTCGGAATGGAACTTCAGCCCGAACATGTCCTTGACATAGAACGTGTCCACCACCTGCGCCCCATAGGTCGCGATGACCGCCGACGCGATGTAGACGTTGTTCGACGCCAGCGTGCGCGTCAGGTCATAGAGCAGCCCGGGCCGGTCGCGGGTATCGACCTCGATGATGGTGTAGAGGTCGGATGCCTCGTTGTCGAAGGTGATCGACGTCGGCACCCGGAACTCGCGCTCGCGCTTCTTGATCTTGTCGCGGTCGCGCAGGGCCTCGCGGGCGACGACCTCGCCCTTCAGGGTCTTGTCGATCATGCTGCGCAGGCGTGGCAGGCGCGCCGTCTCGTAGGGGGCGCCTTCGGCGTCCTGCACCCAGAACACCGCCGTCGCGAAGCCGTCCTTGGACGTATAGGTGCGCGCATCGACCACGTTCGCGCCGACCAGCGCGAGCGCGCCCGCAAGACGCGAGAAGATGCCGGGATGGTCGGCCAGCGCGAAGCAGGCGCGCGTGGCGTCGCGGTCCACGTCCGGGAACAGGTCGATGCGGATCTCGTCCGGGCCGATCCCGCGCAACAGGTTGGCGAACACCACATGGGCTGCGGCGGGCATCCCCTGCCAGTAGGGCCCGTAGTGGCGGTCCGTCTCGCGCTTCAGGTCGTCGGGCGGCCAGTCGGCCAGCGCCGCGGTGAGCACGCCCTTGGCCTCGTCCTCGCGCGCCTCGCGGTTGACGGCCTCGAGCCCCTTGTCCAGCGCATCGGCGGTCTGCCGGTACAGGCCGCGCAAGAGCGTGGCCTTCCAGTTGTTCCAGGTTCCCGGCCCGACGCCGCGGATGTCGCAGACCGTCAGCACGGTCAGCAGGTCCAGCCGCTTTTTCGTCTTCACCAGCTTGGCAAAGTCGCGCACCGTGCGGGGGTCGGCGATGTCGCGCTTCTGCGCGGTGTCCGACATGAGCAGGTGGAACCGCACCAGCCATTCCACCGTCTCGGCTTCCTCGGGGTCGAGCCCCAGCCGCGGCGCGACCTTGCGGGCGATCTGCGCGCCGAGGACCGAATGATCCTCGGGCCGCCCCTTGCCGATGTCGTGCAAGAGGAGTGCCACATACAGCACGCGGCGGTTGACCCCGTGCTTCAGGATGCGGCTTGCGACCGGCAGCTCCTCGACCAGTTCGCCCCGCTCGATCGCCGCAAGGACCGAGATGCACTGGATCGTGTGCTCGTCCACCGTGAAGTGGTGGTACATGTTGAACTGCATCATCGCCACGATGGGCTCGAACTCGGGGATGAAGGCGCCGATGTAGCCCAGTTCGTTCATCCGCCGCAGCGCCCGGTCGGGATTGCCGTGCTCCAGCATCAGGTCCAGGAAGATGCGGATCGCCTCGGGGTTCTCGCGCAGGCGGTCGTCGATCAGGTGGCGGCTGGCCGCCAGCAGGCGCATCGCCTGCGGATGCAGCAGGTAGCCCGTGCGCAGCGCCTCCTCGAAGATGCGCAGAAGGTTCAGCGGATCGCGGCGAAAGGCATCCGGGTCGGCCAGCGTCAGCCGCCCCTGCGCCACCATGAACGGCGCGCGCACCGGCACCTTGCGCGTCAGAAGCCGCAACAGCGCGGGTTCGGTCTTGACGTGCCGCGCTTCCAGGTCGGTCAGGAAGATGCGGGTCAGCTCGCCCACGCGGGTGGCGTGGCGGAAGTAGTCCTGCATGAAATGCTCGACCGCGCGGCGCCCGGCGCGGTCCTGGTAGCCCATGCGCTCGGCCACCTGCACCTGCATGTCGAAGGTCAGCTGGTCCATCGCGCGGCCCGCGATCAGGTGCAGGTGGCAGCGCACCGCCATCAGGAACGTCTCGGCCCGCACGAACTGGTCATGCTCGGCGGGCGTGAACACGCCCTTCTTCACCAGGTCGGCCACGTCGGTCACGCCGTGGATGTACTTGTCGATCCAGTAGAGCGATTGCAGGTCGCGCAGGCCGCCTTTGCCCTCCTTCACGTTCGGCTCGACGACATAGCGCTGGCCGCCCTGCTTGCGGTGGCGCTCCGACCGCTCGGCCAGCTTCGCCTCGATGAACTGGGACACCGTGCCGCGGAACACGCTGTCGCGCAGCTGGCGGCCCAGATCGTCCGCCAGGCCCGGGTCGCCGCCAAGGAACCGGTGTTCCAGCACCGCGGTGCGCACCGTCATGTCGTCGCGCGCCATCTTCAGGCAGTCCTTCACCGTGCGGCTGGCATGGCCCACCTTCAGGTGCAGGTCCCACAGGATGTACAGCATCGATTCGATGACGCTTTCCGCCCAGGGCGTGATCTTCCACGGCGTCAGGAACAGAAGGTCGATGTCCGAGAACGGCGCCATCTCGCCCCGGCCATAGCCGCCCACGGCGATCAGCGCGATGCGTTCGGATTGCGTGGGGTTGGGCAGCGGATGCAGCCGGGTGACCGCCGTGTGACAGGCCGCAAGGACGATCGCATCGGTCAGCCGCGCCTGCGCCGTCACCGCGCTGCGCGAATCGAGCGGTGCCGCCGCCAACGCCGTCGCAATGGCCGCGCGTCCGGTCCGCAGGGCCTCGGACAGCACCTCGACGGTCGCCGCGCGGACGGCGCGCGCATCCGGCCCGGCGCTGCCCGCCGCCAGCCGCGCCGCGATGCGCCCCGAGAGTTCGGCCGCCAGCGGCACGTCATCGTGCGGTGGCACGGGCACGGCTCCCACGGCGTCGCCGGATGATCCGTTCAGGACCCGGCCCCGCCAAAGGCCCGCGGCGCCGGGTCGATGACGACGACCTGCCCGTTCTGGATCTGCGCCACCGCCAGCCCGCGCTGGTTGGTGCCGTCCGACCGGAAGCGGAAGATCCCGTTGACCCCCGCAAAGCCCTGGCCCTGGGTCAGTCCGGACGGCCCCAGCGCATCGGCACGCCCGCCTTGCGCCAGCGCCCCTATGGCCGCGATCCCGTCATAGGCGAGCCCGGCGATGGGATGCGGCGCGCCACCGAACGACGCCGCGTAGCGCGACTGGAACCCGGCGGTAAGCCCCGGGTCGGGCAGCGCGAACCAGCCGTTGCGCAGTCCCGGCACCGACAGGGCCGAGGCCGGGATGTCCCAGCGCTGCAGGCCGATGAACTGGTAGGCGTCCGGGGTCAGCCCGTTCTCGGGCAGAAGCTGCGCCAGGAACGGCAGCGCGCCCGCGGTGCCCGAGGTCAGGAACAGCGCGTTCGCGCCCGATGCCCGGGCCTGTGCGGTGATCGACGGGATCGCGTCGATCACACCCTGCTGCGACACCGGGAACGACGCCTCGCCCACCACCTGCGCGCCCGTGGCGCCCGCCGCCGCCCGGATCGCATCGCGGCCGATCTCCTCGGCGGCGTCCTG
>DBBA01000073.1 GCA_002291955.1 Rhodobacteraceae bacterium UBA996
AGTAAGCCGGGGGGTGAGGGCCGCCCGGAACGCTTCCCGGTGGGCCTCGTTCAGGCCCGAACGCCCGAGGGCCATGCCCGAGGGCAGCGGGGGCAGAGCCCCCGCCTGCCAGGGTCGGACCCTCACACCCGCATCGGCATCACGACGTACACCGCGCTCAGGTCGTTCCCCTCGCGCATCAGCGTCGGATCACCGGACGAATTGAACAGGAACACCGCGTTCTCGCGGTCCACCTGGCTGGCGATTTCCAGCAGGTACTTGGCGTTGAACCCGATCTCCAGCGCCTCGTCACCATAGGCGACCGCCAGTTCCTCCTCGGCGGCACCGCTGTCGGGCGCGTTCACCGACAGGACCAGCCGGTCGTCCTCCAGATGCATCTTCACCGCGCGCGACCGTTCCGAACTCACCGTCGCCACCCGGTCCACCGCCTTGGCGAACTCGCCCGCGTCCACCTCCAGCCGCTTGGTGTTCCCCGACGGGATCACGCGGGAGTAATCCGGGAACGTCCCGTCGATCACCTTGGACGTCAGCGTGATCTCGGGCGTGGCGAACCGCACCTTCGTCTCGCTGACACTCACGGCAATCTCGGCTGCATCGTCGTCCAGCAGCTTGCGCAACTCGCCCACGGTCTTGCGCGGCACGATCACGCCCGGCATCCCCTCGGCCCCCGGCGGCAGATCGGCATCGATCCGCGCCAGCCGGTGCCCGTCGGTCGCCACACAGCGCAGCACGCGCCGCCCCTCGGCCTCGGCCACATGCATGTAGACGCCATTCAGGTAATACCGCGTCTCCTCGGTGGAAATCGCGAACTTCGACTTGTCGAACAGCCGCCGCAGCACCGGCGCGGGGGCCGAGAAGTTCGACCGGTACTCCGACGACGCCATCACCGGGAAATCCTCGCGCGGCAGGGTCGCCAGCTGGAACGTGGACCGCCCCGCCGTCACCGTCAGCCGCCCCGCGGCCGCATCGGACTGCAACTGCACCAGCGCGCCTTCGGGCAGCTTGCGCACGATCTCGTGCAGCGTCACCGCGGGCACCGTCACGGCCCCCGCCTGATCGACCTTCGCCTCGGCCCGGTCCACCACCTCGATGTCCAGATCGGTCGCCCGGAACCGCGCATGGGCGCGCTCCGCCTCGACCAGCACGTTGGCGAGGATCGGGATCGTGTTGCGCCGCTCCACCACCGACTGCGCCTGACCCACGGCGCGAAGCAGTGCGCCCCGCTCGATGCTGATCCTCATGCCCCTGCGCCCCCGATGGATGGGGCGGCGAAGGTTGCCCTGCGCCGCCCGTCAAACCTTGGGCCGGACTGTCCGATTTTGCCGCAGGCCCGTCAAGGGCGGGCGAATCGCCCGGGGGCCTCAGGCCTCCAGCGCCCGGCGCAGCATTTCCAGATCCTCGGCGATCTGCGCGTCCGTCACGCGCAGCTCCTCGATCCGCTTCACACCATGCATCACGGTCGTGTGGTCGCGCCCGCCGAACCGCCGCCCGATCTCGGGCAGCGACCGCGTGGTCAGCTGCTTGGCCAGATACATCGCCATCTGCCGCGGCCGCGCGATCGGTCGCTGCCGCTTCGGCCCGATCAGGTCCGACAGCCGGATCGAGTAATGCTCGGCCACCTTGCGCTGGATCTCCTCGATGGTGACCTTGCGCTCGGACGCGCGCAGCACGTCGGCCAGACACTCCTGCGCCATGTCCAGCGTGATCTCGCGCCCGACCAGCGACGCAAAGGCGAACAGCCGCAACAGCGCACCTTCCAGCACGCGGATGTTGGTGGACAGCCGGTGCGCCAGGAACTCGGCCAGCCCGGGTGCCAGCCGCATCGTCGGGTCGGCGGCCCGCTGCCCCTCGATCCGCTGCTGCAGGAAGCCCAGCCGCAACTCGTAGTCGGTCGGGTGCAGGTCCACCACCAGCCCGCACTGCAACCGCGACCGGATGCGCTCGTCCATGTTGTTGATCTCGCCCGGGGACCGGTCGCCCGAGATGATGATCTGCTTGTTCTGGTCCACCAGCGCGTTGAACGTGTGGAAGAATTCTTCCTGCGTGCTGTCCTTGCCCGCGATGAACTGCACGTCATCGACCATCAGCACGTCCACGCTGCGGAACAGCTGCTTGAAGTCGATCATCTGCCGTTCGCGCAGGGCCTGGATGAACTGGTACATGAACCGCTCGGCCGACAGGTACACCACCTTCAGCTCCGGGCGGCGGGCCTGCATCTCCCAGGCGATGGCATGCATCAGGTGCGTCTTGCCCAGCCCCACGCCCCCATACAGGAACAGCGGGTTGAACGTGACCGGCCCGCCTTCGGCCACGCGGCGCGCGGCGGCATGGGCCAGCTCGTTCGGCTTGCCCACCACGAAACTGTCGAAGGTGAACCGCGGGTCCAGGTTCGGACCGCGATTCTCGCCGTCGTCGCGGGCACTGTCGGTGGGGCGCGGCAACCGCCCGGGCCAGGCCACGGGGGCCGAAGCCCCGGCAGGAACGGGCCGCACCGCGGGCGCGCCCGCCGCCGACCCGGGGGCTGCCCCGGTCTCAGGCCGGCTGACCTCAAAGCGGATGCGGTCCACGGGCGCACCGGCCAGGTCCAGATGGCGCAGGATCTGGTCGCCGAAATTGCGCTCGACCCAGGTGCCGATGAACCCGGTCGGCGCCTCGATCACCGCCGTCCCGTCGGCCAGCGATGCCAGCCGCAGGGGCTCGATCCAGGTGGTATAGGCGTTTCGACCGACACTCTTGAGAAGCTCCTGCCGCACCAGTCCCCACGTGTCGTCCCACATGCCCATGTACTCGCGTCCGTTATTCTTGTGACCGGCCCCGTCACGGCAGCCGGACCGGGGTTGCGCCCCGGCACGCACGACGCAGGATCGAGGGTTGCGCGTCGGACCGGCCAGACCGCAGGGCGGCATGGCCAACCGGCATCCGCCGCCTGAACCGGCAGCGGCATCGCGCACGGACGCAGGCATCCACCCACCCGTCACCGGGCGCGCAGCACACCATGCCCGGTCCCGCGATGCAGCCCCATGCACCGCGCAACCGGTCCGGTCGTGGTCCGGCCCGGCCGACTTCCCGCAGCAGGGAAGCGCCACACCGGCAGCGGTGTGGCAACGGTCGAACCGGCTTCAGACTTGGTCCCCCCAAGACGACACGAGTCGCCCCATGACGCTAGCAAGCCCGCCGCAGGCCTTTCAACCGAACTTCTCGGTTGACTCACCCTTTGGCCGGGGCGAATCCCGCAGCGCGACCGCGACCGGCACAATTTTGCCACAGTCCACGCCAAGCCGTTGAAAAATGGAAACAATAAGGGGCGCAACCGGTCAGGTCACGCCCCGTGATCGGGTTATCCGGATCGAAAGACCGTCCCTGGTCAGGCGAGCGCCTTCACCCGGGCATTCAGGCGCGACACCTTGCGCGCCACGGTGTTCTTGTGGGCCACGCCCTTGGTCACGCCGCGCATCAGCTCCGGCTGCGCGTCCTTCAGCGCGGCCATCGCCGCGTCGCGGCTGCCCGAGGCGATGGCCTCCTCGACCTTGCGCAGGAAGGTGCGGATGCGCGACCGGCGCGCCTTGTTGATGTCAAAGCGCGTCTCGCTCTGGCGGGCGCGCTTCTTGGACTGGGGCGTGTTGGCCATGGGACGGAGGGGCCCTTTGCGGATCGGTGAATTCAGAAGCCGTCCCTCTAGTGCCGCCGCGCGCCCAAGTCAACCGGGCGAAGGCGGCCTGGGACAGGCCGGGGTTCCGGGCAACGCCCGGGCACGCAGGATCTGGTCAACCCCGGTTGACAAGACCCTAACGTGCACATCACTTGTCGAATGAAATCATAGGTTTGATCGTTTGTGCACATGTGCACAAACCGCCCTCAGGCGGGCTTGGTGCTGGCCGTGACATAATTGACCGACAGGTCCCGGTCGGAAATCCGCCAGGACCACGACACCGGATTGAAGACGAATCCCTTGCGGTCCACCGGGGTCAGCCCGGCTTGCCGGACCAGGTCGAACAGCTCGTCGGGGGTGATGAACTTCTTCCAGTCATGGGTGCCCTTGGGCAGCCACCGCATCACATACTCGGCCCCGACGATGGCCATGGCGAAACTCTTGGGGTTGCGGTTGATCGTGGAACACACCATCAGCCCGCCGGGTTTCAGCAGGCGCTGGCACGCGGTCAGATAGGCCAGCGGGTCCGACACATGCTCGACCACCTCCATGTTCAGCACCGCATCGAACTGCTCGCCCGCTGCCGCCATGTCCTCGGCCGTGGTGTGGCGGTAGTCGATGGTCAGCCCCGACTGCTCCGCATGCAGGCGGGCCACGGGAATGTTCCGCGCCGCCGCATCCGCCCCCACGACGTCGGCCCCCAGCCGCGCCATGGGTTCGGACAGCAGGCCCCCGCCGCAGCCGATGTCGAGGATCCGCAACCCCGCGAACGGCCGGGGCTGCGTCAGGTCGCGCCCGAACTCGGCCGCGATCTGGGCGGTGATGTAGTCCAGCCGACAGGGGTTCAGCATGTGCAGCGGCTTGAACTTGCCGTTCGGGTTCCACCACTCCGCCGCCATCCGCTCGAACTTGGCGACCTCGTCGGCATCCACGGTCGTTGCTTGCATTCCGGTCTCCCCAGCTTCACCTTGGACCTGCCCACAAGGGGACTGCCCACAAAGCGACTGCGGGCTATATAGGCGCGGCATGGACAAGGTCTCGGGTCAAAAGAGCGCAAGCCAGTTCCTGTACCCGCCGGTCGATCCCTTCGACCAGCGAATGCTCGACGTGGGCGACGGCCACCGCGTCTATGTCGAACAGTGCGGCAGCCCCGACGGTGCGCCGGTCCTGATCCTGCATGGCGGACCGGGGGGCGGATGCAGCCCGGCCATGCGGCGCTACTTCGATCCGTCGGTCTATCGCATGGTCCTGTTCGACCAGCGCGGCTGCGGCCGGTCGAGGCCCCACGCGAGTGTGGATGCGAACACCACCTGGGACCTTGTCGCCGACATCGAGCGCATCCGGACCACGCTCGGAATCGACCGCTGGATCGTCTTCGGCGGCAGCTGGGGCGCGACGCTGGCGCTGATCTACGCCGAAACGCACCCCGCCCGTGCTGCCTACCTGATGCTGCGCGGGGTGTTCCTGATGACCCGCGCGGAGCTTGCGTGGTTCTACGGCGGCGGCGCGGGGCAGTTCTGGCCCGACGTCTGGAAGCGCTTCACCGAGATCATCCCCGAGGATGAGCAGCACGACCTGATCCGCGCCTACCACCGGCGCCTGTTCTGCGGCGACCTGCCGACCGAGACGCGCTATGCCCGCGCCTGGGCGGCCTGGGAAAACGCTCTCGCGTCGATCGAGAACGACGGCCACGGCGGGGAAAGCCCGGCCGAGTATGCCCGCGCCTTTGCCAGGCTCGAGAACCACTATTTCGTCCATGACGGGTTCCTGTCCCATGACGGGGCAATCATGGACGGGCTGGACGCCATCGCGGGCATCCCCGGCACCATCGTACAGGGCCGCTACGACATGATCTGCCCGCCCGCGTCCGCCTACCGCCTGCACGAGGCCTGGCCGAAGTCCGACCTGCGGCTGATCCCCCGCGCGGGCCACGCCCTGTCGGAACCCGGGATCAGCGCGGAACTGGTCCGTACGTCGGACCGGCTGCGCCGGGAACTGGGGCGAATCGGGCTGTAGGGCAGGGTCTCTCTTTTCCCTTTCCTTGGCCCGGGCGACCAGCACGGGCCGCGCCCGACCGTCCCCCTTGCACCCGGGAACCCCGGGGCGTATATGCCGGTCATCAGAGGCGCGTCGGGGTCCACACCCGGGGCCCACCGGATGCAAGTGTGCACGGGCCTCTGGCCCGTTTTTGTTTTCCGGGGGACCGCAGGACCCATGTCCGACGACCTGATCGCCAAGGCCGCCATCGACCGACGCATTGCGGGCATCGTGCGGCCCGTGATCGAGGGCATGGGCTTTGAACTCGTCCGCGTGCGGCTGATGGGCGGCAAGACCAAGACCCTGCAGATCATGGCCGAGCGCCCCGAGGGGGGCATCGAGGTGGACGACTGTGCCCGCATCTCGACCGCCGTGTCGGCGGTGCTGGATGTCGAGGACCCGCTCGAGGATGCCTATACGCTGGAAGTGTCGAGCCCCGGGATCGACCGGCCGCTGACGCGGCTAAAGGACTTCGAGGCCTGGGAAGGCTACGAGGCCCGGGTCGAGACCACCGAACAGATCGACGGCCGCCGCCGCTTCAAGGGCATCCTGCAGGGGACCGAAGGCGACGAAGTGCTGATCGAGATCGAGGAGGCGGGCGAACCCGTCACCATCGGCCTGCGCTTCGACTGGCTGTCGGATGCCAAGCTGATCCTGACCGAGGACCTGATCCGCGAGATGCTGCGCCAGAAGAAGGCGAGCGGCATCGTGGACGAGGCCCAGTTCGACGAGATCGAGGAAACTCTAGCGGGTGAGGGCGACGACGACGCGCCCGAGACACCCGACACGAAACACTGACCAGAGGACCGCGAAACACATGGCGATCACGTCCGCAAACCAGCTGGAACTGCTCCAGACCGCCGAGGCGGTCGCGCGCGAGAAGATGATCGACCCCGGCCTGGTGGTCGAGGCGATGGAGGAGAGCCTCGCCCGGGCGGCCAAGTCCCGCTACGGCGCCGAGATGGACATCCGCGTGAAGATCGACCGCAAGACCGGTCGCGCGCAGTTCACCCGTGTGCGCACGGTCATCGCCGATGACGCCGAGCTGGAGAACTATCAGGCGCAGTTCACCGCGGCGCAGTCGCGGGGCTATTTCGCCCCGCCCGAGGCCGGGCGCGAATCGTTCTGGGTGCGCGAAGGCAAGCAGATCGACACCGCGACGGCCGGTGGCCCGCAGCCGGGCGACGAGTTCCACGAGACCGTGCCGCCGGTGGACCTGGGCCGGATCGCCGCGCAGTCGGCCAAGCAGGTGATCCTGCAGAAGGTGCGCGAGGCCGAGCGCGACCGCCAGTTCGACGAGTTCAAGGACCGCGTCGGCACGATCATCAACGGCGCGGTGAAGCGCGAGGAATACGGCAACGTCATCGTCGACATCGGCCGGGGCGAGGGCATCCTGCGCCGCACCGACAAGATCGGCCGCGAGCCCTATCGCATCGGTGACCGCATCCGCTGCTACATCAAGGACGTCCGGCGCGAGGCGCGCGGTCCGCAGGTGTTCCTGTCGCGCACCGACCCGCGGTTCATGGCCGAACTGTTCAAGATGGAAGTGCCGGAAATCTACGACGGCATCATCGAGATCAAGGCGGTGGCCCGCGACCCCGGTTCCCGCGCGAAGATCGCCGTCATCAGCTATGACAACTCGATCGATCCCGTCGGCGCCTGCGTGGGCATGCGCGGCAGCCGCGTGCAGGCCGTGGTGAACGAGTTGCAGGGCGAGAAGATCGACATCATCCCGTGGAACCAGGATCAGGCGACGTTCCTGGTGAACGCGCTGCAACCCGCGGAAGTGTCCAAGGTCGTGATCGACGAGGAAGCCGGCCGGATCGAGGTCGTGGTGCCGGATGACCAGCTGTCGCTGGCCATCGGACGGCGCGGCCAGAACGTGCGGCTGGCAAGCCAGCTGACGGGCCTTGATATCGACATCATGACCGAAGCGCAGGAGAGCGAGCGCCGTCAGGCAGAATTCGCCGAGCGCACCAAGCTGTTCATGGACACGCTGGACCTCGACGAATTCTTTGCCCAGCTGATCGTGGCCGAAGGGTTCACCAACCTCGACGAGGTGGCTTACGTCGATCTGGACGAGCTGATGACCATCGAGGGCATCGACGAATCGACCGCGGCCGAGTTGCAGGCCCGCGCGCGCGACTATCTGGAAGCGCAGGCCAAGGCGGCGCTGGATGCCGCCCGCGCCCTGGGGGCCGAGGACAGCCTGATCGACTTTGACGGGCTGACCCCGCAGATGGTCGAGGCGCTGGCCAAGGACGGCATCAAGACGCTGGAGGATTTCGCCACCTGTGCCGACTGGGAGCTGGCCGGCGGCTGGACCACCGTGGACGGCGAGCGCGTCAAGGACGAGGGGCTTCTGGAGAAGTTCGACGTCAGCCTGGAAGAGGCGCAGACCATGGTGATGACGGCGCGCGTCATGCTGGGCTGGGTCGATCCGGCCGAGCTTGAGGCCGGAGACGAGGCCGAGGGCGAAGACGACGCGGAGGCGAAGGACTGAGCGCGGAGGGGCCCATGACCCGTGGTGGCCAGCGGGACGATGGCACGGGCGAGGATGGGGGCCCTGAACGGCGCTGCATCGTCTCGGGCGAGAGCGGACCGAAGGAAGGGCTGATCCGCTTTGTCGCGGGGCCCGACGGATCGGTCGTGCCCGACGTGGCGCACAAGCTGCCGGGGCGCGGGGCCTATGTCACCGCGACCCGGACAGCACTCGACAAGGCGGCGTCGAAGGGCCTGTTCGCCCGCGCGCTGAAACAGCCGGTGACGGTCCCCGAGGGGCTGGCCGATCTGGTCGAACGCCAGCTGACCGAGCGCGTCATCGCCCATGTGGCGCTGGCGCGGAAGGCCGGGCAGGCTGTGGCTGGGTTCGAGAAGGTCCGCGATGCGCTGGACAAGGGCGGCATCCGGGTCCTCTTGCAGGCGACCGATGGTTCGGTGCGGGGCAAGTCCAAGCTGTGGACCCCCACCGGGGCGCGGTATTTCGCCGTCCTGACGGCGGCGGAATTGGGTTTGTCCTTCGGACGCGAACATGCGATACACGCCGCGCTCGCGGCTGGTGGACTCGCAGAACGTGTTGTAGAGGACGCCGCGCGGCTTTCTGGCCTTCGCGCGAGTGTGGGGGGTGGCGCGCCTGCCGCCCGAAAGGACTGATAGAACCTTATGACCGATTCTGACGGCAAGAAGACGCTGGGGCTTCGCGGCCCGGGAGCACGTCCCGGGAGCGTCAAGCAGAGCTTCAGCCACGGCCGCACGAAGAATGTCGTCGTCGAGACGAAGCGCAAGAAGCAGCTGGTGGTGGTGAAGCCCGCGGCTGCGCCGGGCGCCAAGCCGGGCAGCGGCCCGGTGCTGGGCGATCCGTCGCGCCGGCCTGCCGGGATTTCCGATGCCGAACTGGAACGCCGCATCCATGCCGTGCAGGCCGCCAAGGCGCGCGAGGCCGAAGAGGCCGTCGCCCGTGCCGAGGACGAGCGCCAGCGCGAGGCCGAACGGGCGGCGCGCCGGGCCGAGGCCGAGGCGAAGGAGCGCGAGGAACGCGAGCACGCCGAGCTTCTGCGGCTGAAGGCCGAGGAAGAGGCGAAGAAGCTCCGCGACGCGGAGGTGCGCGCGGCCCGCAAGCCCGAGGCGAAGGCGGTCCCCGCGGCGCCCGCTGCTCCGGCGGAACCGCCCGCGCAGCGCGGCGGGCCGAG
>DBBA01000371.1 GCA_002291955.1 Rhodobacteraceae bacterium UBA996
TGACCTGCCCCCCGGAAGTTCCCTCGGTGTGATGTAGGGTCTGCGCAACCTGAGAAGGAGCAGACGACATGAGGAAAAGCCGTTTCACCGAGGCGCAGATTATCGGGATGATCAAGGAACAGGAGGCTGGCTTGCCCACCTCCGAGCTTTGCCGGAAGCACGGTCTGAGCCCGGCCACGTTCCATAAGCTGAAGGCCAAGTATGGCGGGATGGACCTGTCCGACGCCAAGAGGCTGAGACAGCTCGAGGACGAGAACGCGAAGCTGAAGTGCCTGCTGGCCGATGCCATGCTCGACAATGTGGTTCTGAAGGATCTCTTGGGAAAGTCCTGACGACGCCGATGGCGCGGCGGGATGCAGCGCTCCGGGCGATGCGAGATCATGACATCTCGCAGCGTCGAGCTTGCAACCTGGTTGGTGTCGATCCGAAGACGGTGCGGCGTGAACGGCCACCCGACAACCCGGAAATCCGTGAGGAGATGCACAAGATCGCCGAAAAGCGGCGTCGCTTCGGCTATCGGCGCGTGGGCATCATGCTGGAGCGCAAGGGCATGATCATGAACGAAAAGAAGCTCTATAGGGTCTACCGCGAAGAAGGCCTGTCGGTTCGCCGCCGTCGTGGCCGCAAGAGGGCACGCGGAAGCCGAACCCCGATGCCGGTGCCATTGCGCCCGAACCAGCGGTGGTCTCTGGACTTCCTGTCGGACACGTTCGGGGCCTGCCGCAAGTTCCGCAGTCTGGCCGTCAACGACGATTGCTGCCGCGAGAACCTGGCGATGATCGCGGACACCAGCATCTCGGGGGCAAGGGTGGCGCGCGAACTGGACGCCTTGGTCAGGATTTATGGCAAGCCAGCCTGCATCGTCTTGGACAACGGGACCGAGTTCACCAGCAAGGCCATCCTGAAATGGGCCAACGAGAACGCTGTCGAGTGGCACCACATCGATCCGGGCAAGCCGCAGCAGAATGGCTACATCGAGTCCTTCAACGGCAGCCTGCGCGACGAATGCTTGAATGAGGAGATATTCGACAGCCTGGCAGACGCCCGCCGGAAGCTGGCCCTGTGGCAATACGACTACAACAACGTCAGGCCGCATTCCTCGCTGGCCAACCAAACGCCGGCAGAAGCGCGCCGGGCGCTTGAGCGACTTGATGGCTCCGCGCCCGGCGCGCTTGCCCAACCCGAAACCGACCACCATCAATCCCAAGGACTCTCGTCATGAACGAGGGACGACCGGGGGGCAGGTCCGTCCCCCGGTCGAGACGCGGGTTGTCCTGAAGCGAACGGCGACGGCATGGTCTGTGGCGACACCAACGATGCGTCGGTCCATCAGCCCTGCGCACTTGGCAAACTTGCGCCTGCGTGGGCTCCGTCCGGGTCGGGACCGTCGATCAGCCGATCGGGCCGGGCCAGTTCCGTCAGCCGGGCGCGGTCGGTGATGATCACGCGGCTGCCGTCCACCTTGACCCCGTCTTCTTCGAGCGACTTGAGGGCGCGGCTCAGGTTTTCGGGCGTCATGCCGAGGTAGCTGGCAAGAAGCCGCTTCTCGACCGGCAGGGTGTAGCTGGCCACCCCGCCCGCCAGCACCGACTGGCGCAAGAGGTAGGACGCGATTCGCTCGCGCGAGGTGCGCAGCTTCAGCCCCTTGGCGTGGCGCACCACGGCCCGGTAGCAGCCAGCAAGCTCGTGGATCACCGACACGGCGAATTCGGGATCGCGGCGGAACACCGCGCGCAGGTCCGACGCGGGCACCAGGATGATCCGCGCCCGGTCGAGCGTGCGCGCGGACATCAGGTAGGGCGCATCGCGGATGCAGGCCGCGAGGATGAACGTGCCCACCGGCCGCACCACCGCCATCGTGCACTCGCGCCCGCCCCACTGGGCATAGAGCTCGACCGTCCCCTCCAGCACCACATGCAGGAAATCCGCCGGGTCGCCCTGCCGGATCAGGTCGAGGCTGGCCGGAAAGGTCTGAGCATAGGCGCTTTGCATGAGCGTGTCGAAGTTCGACTGGGCCATGTCGCGGAACAGGGCGAGGTGGCGGACCTCGGGCAATTCGTGCGGGCGCATGCTGGACTCGGGTGATTTACGGTTTGATATTTGTCAATTGATCAGATGAAACCTGCAAGGGGAAGGGGCGTATTTCTTCATGCTGCGCCCGCACAGCGTCCCAAGCGAGATTTGACCGCCCGCAATTCAGGTCGGTTTTCCCGAGCTGAGGCACCCGACTTGATCCGGATCAAGTCGCGCCGCTGCCACCGCGTCAGGACTACCCCCGAAGCCGGAGATGGGCCCCGGCAAGGAGGTTCCGATGCATGATGCATCCACGGTCACGACGGGTGACCAGACACGGGCACTGACCCTGTCCACCATCGCCTTTACCGCCTGTTTCGCCGTCTGGACGATCTTCGCAATCATCGGCGTGGCGATCAAGGCAGAGCTGGGACTGAGCGAAAGCCAGTTCGGGCTGCTTGTCGCCACCCCGATCCTGACAGGGTCGCTGGTGCGGCTGTTCCTTGGGGTCTGGACCGAACGCTTCGGCGGGCGGCTGGTGTTCACGTTGCAGATGCTGGCGGCCGCTGCCGCCACCTGGGCGCTGACCTGGGCCACGACCTATCCGATGTATCTTGTCGCCGCGCTGGGCGTGGGTCTGGCGGGCGGGTCGTTCATCATCGGTGTCGCCTATGTCAGCCGCTGGTACGACAAGGCCCACCAGGGCACCGCGCTGGGGATCTTCGGGGCAGGCAACGTCGGCGCCGCGGTGACCAAGTTCGTGGCGCCGTTCGTGATGGTCGCCTGGGGCTGGCAGGGCGTGGCGCAGGTCTGGGCCGCGGCGCTGGCGCTGATGGCGTTGGCGTTCTGGCTGTTCGCCAAGGATGACCCCGCGCTGATCGCCCGCCGTGCCCAGGGCGTGCGCGCGCCGTCGCTGGCAGAACAGTTCGCGCCCCTGAAGAACGGTATCCCTCCGGTGAAGGCCG
>DBBA01000322.1 GCA_002291955.1 Rhodobacteraceae bacterium UBA996
CTCGAGGTCGAGAACCCCCACCCCCTCCCAGCCGCGGCTCTTGCCCCAGGTGTCCAGCTCTTCCAGGGCCGTGTCATGCGCACCCTGCGCCCGGGTCGCGCCGGGCAACGCCAGCACGACGGCCGCCAGAAGCGCCGCGACCGCCTGCACCTGTCCGCTCATCCCGACCCCCCTGCGCCCCAGCCCGCCTGCCCCCCAGGTCGCAGGCTGGATGACGGGCAGGGCGAAAATGTGGCGGCAGCCGATGCCCGAGGACCGTTCCGGGGCGCGGTCAGGCGGCATCCATCAGCCCCGGGTTCAGCAGCCCGCGCGGATCGAACCGTGCCCGCAGCGCCCGCGACAGGGCCGCAACCGCGGGCGCCTCGGGCGGGACGGGGGCGATCCGGGCCCGCGTGGCGTCCGAGGCGCGCACCAGGGTCGCATGTCCGTCGAACGTCCCGGCATGTGCTCGCAGGTCGGTCCCCTCGGGCAGGCACATCCACAAGAGCCCACCGCCCCAGTCCATGAACCAGTCGTTCAGGTCGCAGGCCCCGGCCACGCGCGCCAGCACCTCTGCCGCCCGGGATGCCCGCAAGGAGACGCGCCAGACATCGCCTTGCCGGGCATGGAAGGGTACCGCATCCCGCACACGGGCCCAGGCCCCGGCCACCCGGGCCTGTTCGCGGTCCGCCACGACCTCGCCCCACGGGCGCAGCACGGCGGACAACTGCGCGGCGCGATAGGCGACACTGTCCTCGAACCCCTCGATCCGCAGCAGCGTGCCCGCGTCAGGACCGTCGCCGGGAAGATGCGCGGCCCCCGTCACCTCGAACGGACTGCACAGGGCCGCCGCCATGGCCGCCACGGCATCCGCGGGGGCCAGTCCTTCCAGCCGCAGCATCGCGCTTGCCGGTGGCGCGGGCAGGACCTTCAGCGCGACTTCGGTCAGCACGCCCAGCGTGCCCCGGCTGCCGGCCATCAGCCGGACCAGGTCATAGCCGGTCACGTTCTTCATCACGCGCCCGCCGTTCTTGACCACCCGCCCCGCCCCATCGACAAAGCGCACGCCAAGGGCTGCGTCCCGCGCGGCACCCGCCTGCACCCGCCGCGGGCCTGACGCGTTGGTGGCCAGCACGCCCCCGATCGTGGACACACCCGCCGTCCCCAGCAGTCCGCGCAGGTCCGGCGGCTCGAACGGCAGGCGCTGGCCCTCGGCGGCCAGAAGCGCCTCGACCTCGGCCAGGGCCGTCCCGGCCCGTACCACCAGGGTCAGCGCGCCGGGTTCATACAGCTCGATCCCCGCAAGCCCGGCGACCGACAGCACCTCGCCCGGACCAGGTCGCCCCGGATCACGGGTGCCGCCGCCGCGGATGCGCAGCGGCCCGCGTGCCGACCCGACCGCATCGGCAACCTCCGCCTCGGTTGCCGGTGTCAGCATGCTGCCGTGTCCTTCGACATGCCCCAAATATCCCGGGGTGAATTGCCGCGGGCGAAGCCCGGGGCAAGAGGGGCAGCGCCCCTCATGCCGCGTCCGCCCCGCGACGCCGCGCGGCCGAGACGTCCAGCGGGAACACCTTGGCCGGGTTCAGAAGCCAGGACGGATCGAACACGTCCTTGACCGCCATCTGCGCCTCCATGTCGGCGGGCGCGAACTGCACGCCCATCAGGTCGCGCTTCTCCACCCCGACGCCATGCTCGCCCGTCAGGCAGCCACCCGCCTGCACGCACAGCGTCAGGATGTCGGCCCCCAGCCGCTCCGCCCGGTCCAGGTCTGCCGGGTCGTTGGCATCGAACAGGATCAGCGGGTGCATGTTGCCGTCGCCCGCGTGGAACACGTTGGCGACCTTCAGCCCGTATTTCGCCGACAGGTCGGCGATCCCCGCCAGCACGCGCGGCAGTTCGCTGACCGGGATCGTGCCGTCCAGACAGATGTAGTCGGCGATCCGCCCCATCGCGCCGAAGGCCGACTTGCGCCCCAGCCAGATCCGCGCGGCCTCGTCCGCCGACCGGCTTTCGCGGAATTCGAGCGGCGCGTGGCGACCCGCGATCTGGCGGATCAGGCCGATCTGGTGGTCGATCTCGGCCTCCGACCCCTCGACTTCCACGATCAGCAGTGCCTCGCAGTCGGGGTAGCCCGCCTTGGCAAAGGCCTCGCAGGCCTCGATGCAGGGGCGGTCCATGAACTCGATCGCCACGGGTAGCACGCCCGCGCGGATGATGTCGGACACGCAGGCGCCCGCCACCTCGTTCGACCCGAAGGCGATCAGGACGGGGCGCGCGCCCTCGGGCTTCGGCAGGATGCGCAGAGTGGCTTCCGTCACCACGCCCAGCTGCCCCTCGGACCCGCAGACCACGCCCAGAAGGTCGAGCCCGCCCGCATCCATGTGCCCGCCGCCCAGCGTCACCACCGTGCCGTCCATCAGCACCATCGTCACGCCCAGAAGGTTGTTCGTCGTCACCCCGTACTTCAGGCAATGCGCCCCGCCCGAGTTCATCGCCACGTTCCCGGCGATGGCGCAGGCCAGCTGGCTGGACGGATCGGGGGCGTAGAAGAACCCGTCGGCTTCCACCGCGCCCGACACCGACAGGTTGGTCCGCCCCGATTCCACCCGGATGATCCGGTCGGCCAAGTCAACCTCCAGCACGCGGGTCATGCGCGACACGCCCAGGATCACGCTGTCGGCGGTCGGCAGCGCGCCGCCCGCCAGCGACGTGCCCGATCCGCGCGGCACGACGGGCACGCCCTGCCCGTGCAGGAACCGCAGCACCGCCGAGACCTCCTCGGTCGTCGATGGCAGCACGACGGCCAGCGGCGGACAGCGATAGGCGGCCAGCGCATCGCATTCATAGGCGCGCAGTTCCTCGGGCGCGTCGATCACCCCGGCCCCCGGCACGATCCGCCGCAGGCCGGCGACGATGGCGGCCTTGCGGTCGATCACGCCGCGGTCGGGAACCGGCATCTTCATGGTGGCACCTCCTTGTCCGCCCGGATAGCCTAGCGCGGTCCGCGCCCCTTGCAACGTGCGCGTGTCGGTCCGTCCCGGTCCGTGTCCCCGCTTGCCCCACAAGACCCGCCGTCCCCGAGGCCGCCGGACGCCGTCAGCCGATGATCGCAGCCTTGGCGGGCCTGAACCGGTCCGGGGACAACTGCGCCTCCGCCACCTCGCGCACGATGTCGGTCAGGCGGATCATGACCTTCGTCTGCTGGCTTCGGGCCTGCCAGTGAAGCGAAACCGCGATCCGGCGACCTGGCAGGAACTCGACAAGCCGCCCGGATACCAGGTGCGGCCGTGCCCCGATCACCGGCAGCAGGCTCCAACCGACTCCGCCCAAGGTGCACGCGATCAGCCCTTCGAATGACGGCACCATGTGGCACGACAAGGTGACGGACTGGCCAAAGGTCATCATCATCCACTGTTCGTGCAGGGAATCCTTGCGGTCAAAGATCAGCGATGGGACGCCCGCAAGCCGCGTCAGCGTCACCGCGGGGCCGATCTCGCGGCGCAAGAAGCCCGGTGTCGCAACGGCGACATATTCCATCGCACCCAGGGGAGTCCGGCGGCATCCGGGGATCGCCTTATCGCTTGAAGTCACGGCGGCAACGGCGTCACCAGTGCGCAGGCTCTGCTCGGTATAGTCCTGGTCGTCGCTCAGGATTTCGATGCGCAGGTTCAATTGTGCCTGCGCCAGCCGCACAACCTCGGGAAACCATGTTGCAAGGCTGTCGTTGTTCACCCCAATCCGCAGCCGTTGCGGGGCTATGGACGACTCCGCTTCGGCCTCCATCTGCACGCGCAGTTCCTGCTGCATGAGGAGGACTTGGTCGTAGTGCTGGCACAGCATCCGGCCTTCGTCCGTGGCGACGCAAGGGCGGCCCCGCACAACCAGAACCACACCCAGGCGGTCCTCGAGCGAACGGATGCGCTGGCTAACGGCCGACTGGGTGACGTTCAGTTCGCGCGCCGCGGCCTCGAAACTGCCGGTTCGTACAACGGCTGCCAGGACTTCGATTGCGTCGTAGTCCAGCACCATGCCCGACAAGCCCCATAAGCGAACCTTATGCTGTCTAAGCTGCGGGAGTATGCAATGGCAAGTTGCCCAAAAGGCTAGGCGGGCTGGGCAAAGATTTCCATAAGTATCGCTAATTTAAGGATTTTTTCTTGCAACCATGGGCGGTGTCCGCAGTTGACGGACCGACGATGAACAACCATCGAGCGAGTTAACTGTTCCACAAGGAGGTACAATCGATGTCAGCAGCCGATCTCCGGAAGAAGTATATGCGGGAACTGGCAGGGATGTCGCGCTACACGCGTCCGGCCGCTTGGGCGATTCTTGCGGGCTACCTTGCCCTCATTATCGCCTCGATCAGCCTGGGCGCGTACCTCCTGGATCAGCCCCGCACGGTGTGGACTGTCGCTGCCATCATCGGCCTTGTCCTGTTCATCGGAACCCGCATCCGCGGCATCAACAACATCATCCACGAATGCTCGCACGCGACGTTCTCGGCCCATCGCTCCGACAACGCCCTCATCGGTCGCCTGTGCTCTGCGCTGCTGCTTGGCAGCTACAAGGATTACTGCGACGAGCACCTGTCGCATCACGTGCACTTGGGAAATTACGAGAATGACAAGGATTTCGGGGCCCTGCAGGCCCTCGGCCTGCACGATCCGCTGACGCCGCGTGTGATCCTGCGGCATGTGCTGACCCCCCTGATGGGCCGACACCTGCCATTCTACCTGAAGGGAAACCTCGCGTCGCGGGACGGACGGGCCTGGCAGGCGCTGAAACTCGTACTCGTCGCCGCGACACTGGGTCTTACGCTGGCTGCGCCAGCCGTCGGAATTCTATTCGTGATCATGCCCTTCACGCTGGTTTACACGGCGATCAACTACTGGACCGACTGTCTCGACCACGGAGGGATATTTTCCGCGTCCGATGAGCTCGATGCCTCGCGCAACGTTCTGGCTCCGGGATGGTTGCAACTTCTTCTCTTCCC
>DBBA01000074.1 GCA_002291955.1 Rhodobacteraceae bacterium UBA996
CGGCGCAGGATGTCCTGCAGCGCGGCAGACGTCAGGAAGTATTCCTGCTTCAGCCGCAGTTCCTTTCCCGCGAATGTCGTGTCGTCGGGGTACAGTACGCGGGAGATGGTGCGCGCCAGCGCCTCGGGTTCGGCGGCGGCGGCGTAGTCGCCCCGGTTGAAGCGGTCGAGGTCGAAGAGCGTGGTGGGCTTGGCCCCCCACAGCCGCAGCGTGTTGGCCCAGCGGCCCTGCCAGCCGATCACCGGCGTGTCGTGGCCCTGCGCGATCACCGTCTCGCCCGGCCGCCAGACCGACCGGCCGTCCTGCACCGTCACCTCGCCCTTGAAGCCGATGGTATAGGCGGCTTCGGGGCGCTCGAATTCCCAGACATGGGACTGGGTCAGCCAGTCCTCGGGCGTTTCGACCTGCTGGCCGGCCTCGAACCGCTGGCGGAACAGGCCATGTTCATAGCGGATGCCGTAGCCATAGGCGGGCAGGCCCAGCGTCGCCATGCTTTCCATGAAGCAGGCGGCCAGGCGCCCGAGACCGCCGTTGCCGAGCGCCGCGTCGGGCTCGTCCTCGACAATGGCGCGGTAGTCCTGGCCAAGGTCGGCCATCACCTTTTCCGCGGTCTCGCGCAGGCCGAGGTTCACGCAGGCATCCTCGATCAGGCGGCCGATCAGGAACTCCATCGACAGGTAGTAGACCCGCTTCAGCCCCTCGCCATAGGTGCGACCGGTGGCGGCGAACCAGGGCTCCACGATGCGGTCCCGCAGGGCGTAGGACAGCGCCATGCGCCAGTCATAGCGGCTGGCCGTGCCTTCCGTCTTGCCCAGGGTATAGCGCAGGTGCTGCAGCACCGATGCCTTGAGCTTTGCCGGGGTCAGCGGACGCTCCATCACCGGATCGGGTCCACGGTCGCGCATGCGGTCACCTTCCTTCACGGGGCACAGGATCACCTGACGGTGAACCTGCGGGCCGACTCAGGTGATACCAGACCAATTCTTGCGCGTCAGCGAAATTCAAAGCGCTTTGAATGACCGTCCGCCCTTCGCGTGGACAGTCCTGGACCTCCACGCCCGATTTTGCGCCGCACGCGCAATGCCGCAATGCAGCATCCTCAGGTGCGCGCGGGTTCCTTGCGGCTGCCCGGGGCGGTGCCCGCAAACTGCGCCAGATCGCGGGCGATGGCAAAGGCGCCCTTCACCCGGTCCGCGCCCTTGGGCCAGTCGGCCTGCACGACGATGCGGTTGTCCTTGACCCGCGCGCGCCCCTCCTGCGCGCGGATGAATTCGACCAGGCCCGCGGGGTTGGAGAAGCGGTCCATGTGGAAGCTGACCGTGGCCCCCCGCGGCCCCGCATCCAGCTTGGCGATCCCCGCCTTCTTGCACTCGGCCTTGATGCGCACGACGGTCAGCAGGGTGTTGACCTCTTTCGGGAGGGGGCCGAAGCGGTCGATCAGTTCGGCGGCGAAGCCTTCCAGTTCCACCTTGGTGGTCAGGTTCGACAGGCGGCGATAAAGGCCAAGCCGCACGTCGAGGTCGGGAATGTAGTCGTCGGGGATCAGCACCGGCACGCCCAGGTTCAGTTGCGGCGCCCACTGGCCTTCGTCCGACAAACCTTCCAGTTCGCCGGACTTGAGCTTGGCAATCGCTTCTTCCAGCATCGACTGGTACAGTTCGTAGCCGACCTCGCGCATCTGGCCCGACTGTTCCTCGCCGATCAGGTTGCCCGCGCCGCGGATGTCCAGGTCCTGGGACGCCAGCGTGAACCCCGCGCCAAGGCTGTCGAGCGAGCCGAGCACGCGCAGGCGCTTTTCGGCCGACGGGGTCAGCTTGCCGCGCGGCTTGGTCGTCAGATAGGCGTAGGCGCGGGTCTTCGACCGGCCCACCCGGCCGCGGATCTGGTACAGTTGCGCCAGCCCGAACATGTCGGCGCGGTGGATGACCATGGTGTTGGCGGTCGGGATGTCGAGGCCGGATTCCACGATGGTGGTGGCCAGAAGCACGTCGTAGCGGCCGTCGTAGAAGGCGTTCATCCGCTCGTCGAGGTCGCCCGCGGCCATCTGCCCGTGGGCGACGACATAGGTCAGCTCGGGCAGTTGCTGCTTCAGGAAGGCTTCCACATCCGGCAGGTCACTGATCCGCGGCACCACATAGAACGACTGCCCGCCGCGGTAGTGTTCGCGCAGAAGCGCCTCGCGGATGGTGATCGGGTCGAATTCGCTGACGTAGGTGCGGATCGCCAGGCGGTCCACGGGGGGCGTACCGATGATCGACAGCTCGCGCACGCCGGTCAGCGACAGTTGCAGCGTGCGCGGGATGGGCGTCGCGGTCAGGGTCAGGACGTGGATGTCGGATTTCAGCTGCTTCAGGCGTTCCTTGTGGCTGACGCCGAAGTGCTGCTCCTCGTCGATGATCAGAAGGCCAAGGCGTGCGAAGCGCACCCCCTTGGCCAGAAGCGCGTGGGTGCCCACGACGATGTCCACCGTGCCGTCGGCCAGCCCCTTGCGGGTCGCCTCGGCCTCTTTCGCGCCGATGAAGCGCGACAGGCCGCGGACCTGCACCGGAAAGCCCCGGAACCGTTCGGCAAAGGATCGCAGGTGCTGGCGGGCGAGGAGCGTGGTGGGCGCGATCACCGCGACCTGCATCCCCGTCATGGCCGCGACGAAGGCCGCGCGCATGGCGACCTCGGTCTTGCCGAAGCCCACGTCGCCGCAGATCAGCCGGTCCATCGGGACGCCCGCGGCCAGATCGGTCAGCACATCCTCGATCGCCTTCAGCTGATCGTCGGTCTCGACATAGGGGAACCGCGCGCTGAAGGCTTCCCAGAGGTCGTGGGGCGGTTCCATCACCGGGGCGGTGCGCAACAGGCGTTCCGCCGCCACCCGGATCAGGCGTTCGGCGATGTCGCGGATGCGTTGCTTCAGGCGGGCCTTCTTGGCCTGCCACGCCCCGCCGCCCAGCTTGTCGAGGAGCCCTTCCTCGTGCCCGAAGCGGCTCAGAAGCTCGATGTTCTCGACCGGCAGGTACAGCTTCGCGCCTTCGGCATATTCCAGCGTCAGGCATTCGTGCGCGGCGCCGAGCGCGGTCACGACCTCGAGCCCCAGGTAGCGGCCGACGCCGTGTTCCACATGCACGACCAGATCGCCCGGGGTCAGGGCCTGGGCTTCGGCCAGGAAGTTGTCGGCGCGGCGGCGCTTCTTGGGGGCGCGGATCAGCCGGTCGCCCAGCACGTCCTGTTCCGAGATCACGGTGATCCCGGTGCCGTCCAGTACCCCCTCGAACCCCTGATCCAGCGGCCAGACGGCCAGGTACACACCACCTTTCCCCTCGGGCACGTCGCGCCAGTCGTTGATCGCCTGCGCCCCCGTCAGCCCCTGGTCGGCCAGCAGCCCGGCCAGCCGTTCCCGCGCACCGTCGGAATAGCTGGCCACCACCACCTGGCCCGTGCGCGCCCGGTCGGCGATGTGCGAGTCAAGCGCGCCGAACAGGCTGAGGCTTTCCTGCTGACGCTCGGGAGCGAAGCTGCGCCCGATGCAGCCGCCCGCGTCGATCACGCCCGGCCCCGGCGCCTGCGGCAAGGGATGGAAGCGCAACACCCGACGCCCGTCCAGGGCTGCGTCCCAGCCGGCATCGTCGAGATACAGCAGGCCCGGCGGACAGGGCTTGTAGGGCACGTCGCCCCGGCCGCGCTGGGTCAGCGCGTGGTGGCGCGTCTCGTAGGCATCCGCGACCGCTTCCCAGCGCGACGTGCGCTGCGCGTCCAGCTGGTCGTCCAGCGTGACCGGCGCCCCGGGCAGGTAGTCGAACAGCGTCTCCAGCCGGTCGTGAAAGAACGGCAGCCAGTGCTCCATCCCCGCATGCTTGCGGCCCGCGCTGACGGCCTCGTACAGCGGATCGTCTGTCCCCGCCGCGCCGAACTCGATCCGGTAGGACTGGCGGAACCGGGTGATCGCGGCCTCGTCCAGGATGACCTCGGACACCGGGGCAAGGTCGATCTGCGTGACCTTGGCCAGCGTGCGCTGGCTTTCGGGATCGAAGGTGCGGGCGCCGTCCAGCGTGTCGCCGAACAGGTCCAGCCGCACGGGGGCGGCGTGGCCGGGCGGGAAGATGTCGATGATCCCGCCCCGCACGGCGTAGTCGCCGGGTTCGCGCACCGTCGCCGCAGGGCTGAACCCCATCCGGGCGAGGTAGGCGCGCAGGGCGCCTTCGTCGATCCGGCGCCCCACGGTGGCGGAAAACGCCGCGCCCCGCACGGTGTCGCGGGCCGGCACACGCTGGGTCGCGGCGTTGAGCGTGGTCAGCACCACGATCCGTCCCGGCACGCCCTGCGCCAGCGCGGCAAGGGTCGCCATCCGCGCCGCCGACACCTCGGGGTTGGGCGAGACGCGGTCGTAGGGCAGGCAGTCCCAGGCCGGGAA
>DBBA01000292.1:0-2542 GCA_002291955.1 Rhodobacteraceae bacterium UBA996
TCGACGGGGGTGCGGGGAGAGTCGGGGGGGGCGGGGGAGGGGGGGGGGAGGGGAAGGACGGGAGGGCCACGAAGGCGGCGGGGGGCAGATGGTGCGGTTGAGAAGACTCGAACTTCCACTCCGGTTAAGGAACAGCGACCTCAACGCTGCGCGTCTACCAATTCCGCCACAACCGCACGTTCTGGCCCTTCGGGTGGCGCGTATCTAGCGAACGGGCGGCGCGAAGGGAAGGCCCCTTTTCGGGGATGGGCGGCACCCGGCGCCACGCGAGGGCGACCGCCAGCAGGACCGCGGCCAGCGCCACCCACGCCAGCGGCGGGGCACCCGCGAACAGCGCGTCGTGCAGCCGGCGGCCCGGGGTCAGGGTGAAGGCCCCGGCGATGACCAGCGCGCCGAGATACATCCAGCGCATCTGGGCGCGATGCGCCGCGATCCGGCCGGCGCGGGCGTGGGCGACCCCCTGCCACAGGCCCCAGAGCGTGAGGAGCGACAGCGCGTGGATCGGACCGACGGGGCCGAGGATCGCGAGCCCTTCGGACGGGATCAGAAGGCCGGTGAGGGCGAGGGCCGCCATGGCCGCGACCCAAGCGCGGCCCAGGATGCGGTGCAGGGCGTCGCGGCGGCGGCGCCACAGGGCGAAGGGGCCGAGCAGAAGCGCGGGGAGCGCGGCCAGGACATGGGCCTGGACGGCGGGAGGCGCATCGAGGAGGGGCGCAAGGGACATGCTGTGGCGACCGGCTGACTGGAACGGGGGTGCAGGGGGCGCTAGGATGCCGCGGTGCGGTCCTGCAACCGCGTCTGCGCGAAGGGTCCCGATCCGGTCGTGAATACCCCGGCTCCGCAACCCGCGCTTCGCCAGTGGCGGGCGCAGATGGTCCGGCCCGCGACCTGGGCGGCGCTGGTGGGCGTGGCGCTGCTGGCGGCGCTGGTCGGCCCGTTCGACAGCGGCGAGCGTCTGCGCCCCCTGCCCCGGTTCAGCTACTGGCTGGTGATGGCCGTGGCGACGTGGTCGGCGGGAACGCTTGCGTCCGAGGCGCTGGCGCGTCGCTGGGACGCGGGGCGCGCGCCGCGGGGCCTGCGGCGGTTGGCCTGCGTGCTGCTGGTGGGTGTGGTGGTGCCGCCGGTCGTTCTGGTGGTGAACGCGGCGGCGCTGGGCGAGTTGCCGCGGGCAGACGGGGTCGCGGTGTTCCTGGTGCAGCTGTTCGGGATCGCGGTGGTGGTCGGGGGACTGTTGGAACTGGCCGACCGGCCCGCGGCGCCGGTCGGGTCGGGCCCCGCCCTGGCGGCCGCGGGGTCGGCACCCGTGGCGCCGCCGCCGATCCTGGACCGAATGGCGCTGGACCGGCGCGGGCCGCTGGTGGCCTTGTCGGTCGAGGATCACTATGTCCGCATCCGGACCGAACGGGGCGAGGGACTGGTGCTGATGCGGATGGGGGACGCCCTGCGCGAGACGGGGGCGGTGCCGGGGCTGCGGGTGCACCGGTCGCACTGGGTGGCGACGGGGCAGGTGCGCGCGGTGCGGCGTCGTGGCGACGGCGCGGTGCTGACGATGGCCACGGGGCCCGAGATCCCGGTCAGCCGGGCGCATGTAACCGCGCTGCGGGCGGCGGGATTGCTGCCGGGGGGACGGCGTGATGGTTGAGTGGATCACCGCGCCCGGCCTGACCGCCTACCCGGACGCCGTCGCCTTCATGGAGGACCGCGCCGCGGCGATCGCGGCAGGCACGGCGGCCGAATGCGTGTGGCTGGTGGAACACCCGCCGCTGTACACCGCGGGCACGTCCGCGCGGGACGAGGACCTGAAGGACCCCGGCCGGTTCCCGGTGTTCCCGTCCAAGCGCGGCGGGCAGTACACCTATCACGGGCCGGGCCAGCGGGTGGCCTATACCATGCTGGATGTGGGCCGCCGGGGCCAGGACGTGCGCCGGTTCGTCTGCGACATCGAGCGGTGGGTGATCGACACGCTGGGCGAGTTCGGCGTGACCGGCGAACGGCGCACGGGGCGCGTCGGCGTCTGGGTGCGGCGGCCGGAAAAGGCGCCGCTGGCCGACGGCACCGCGCGCGAGGACAAGATCGCCGCGGTCGGCCTGCGGTTGCGGCGCTGGGTCAGCTTCCACGGGTTGTCGATCAACGTGGACCCGGACCTGTCGCATTTCGACGGGATCGTGCCCTGCGGGATCACCGGGCACGGGGTCACGAGCCTGGTGGATCTGGGGTTGCCGGTGACGATGGCGGACGTGGACGTGGCCCTGATGCGGACGTTCCCCCGGGTGTTCCCCGACTGAGGGTCAGTCGAACACGCCGGTCGCGCGGCCCAAGAGCATGAACGCCCGCGCCGTCCGGGTGTCGGCGAGGTCGGCCATGTCCTGGTCGGTGGCGTGGGGTTCGAACTCGGCGAGCGTCTGGTCGAACTTGCGCAGGAAGTGGTGGACCGCGTCGCGGAAGATGGTGTCGGCGCGCATCCGCGCGGTGGTCAGCGCGAGCGACGTGCGGTCGCGGATGCCGCCGAGGTCAGCCACGGCCCGCCCGCGTTCGCCGCGCG
>DBBA01000292.1:2856-3030 GCA_002291955.1 Rhodobacteraceae bacterium UBA996
CCGCCCGCGTTCGCCGCGCGCGAAGCGGCGCCACAGCTCGGGCCGGGCGCGGTCGGGGGTCAGGTCGTCCATGTAGATGCCGTCCTGGGACAGGAGCGTCAGCACGTCCTGGCTGGCCTGCACGATCTGCGCCACGCGGCGGTCGGCAAGCGCGCGGCGCAGGGCCGCGAAGCC